>JAYUWT010000395.1:0-3421 GCA_043753405.1 Saprospiraceae bacterium
TCAATAAGTTTTATATATTATATTTAATTATAAGATAAAACTATATAGTAATCAAAGTATTATAAATTACAAAAATGTGTCACAAATATAAATGCTTTATCTGAATTGACCAATACATCTACCATATTATTATTTTTTTTAATGTGTTTTTGTGAAAATTTATTTTCGCAGGTAGATAGTATTACTTTAAATAAGGCAAGAATCAGGTCTGATAGTATTCATATTCAAGGGTTTAAGAAGAATTTAACCGATCCGGATGTGTTTCCTTCCAATGACTCACTTCCTCCTGTCATTGCAAAAAAAGGTATTGCCAAAATAGCTGCCGAGCAGGATCTGGAAGATGTGGTAGAATATGGTTCCAAAGACTCTAGTGAACTTGATAACACCAATCAGATATTGAGGTTGTGGGGTGATGCCTATGTATATTATCAGACATACAAGATCAAGGCCAACTATATCCAGATAGATCTCAAAAATAATATTGCAACTGCCGAAGTAGGTAAGGACGCCAGAGGACGCCCACTCGGCAAACCTGATGTCCTCATAGATAAGCAGCAAGTGGTGGCCAACAAATTATCCTTTAATTTCAAAACTAAAAAAGGGATCATTCATGATGGGCGGCTGAAACAGAATGATCTTTATATTAATGGGTCGAGAATTAAGGTCATTGCGGGCCCTGTAGACTCGATCAATACAGATGACGTGATTTATCAGCAGGATGCATTGATCACCACTTGTAATCATCCGGAAGCACATTTTGGGATCCAGGCCTCCAGGATGAAGGTGGTTCCTGACAAAGTTGCTGTAATCGGAGCTTCCTATGTCAAGATCGGTGGTGTACCTACGCCCTTGGTGTTACCCTTTGGATTTTTTCCGATGAAGAGGACCAAACAAACGGGTATCTTATTTCCAAACGACTACAATTTTTCACCTCAGTGGGGCTATGGCTTAAAAAATATAGGTTATTATATTCCTATCAATGAACATCTGGATTTCATAGTTCAGGGCGACATATACCTTCGTGGTTCCCACCGCATAGGTGTCACCGCCAATTATAACACAAGGTATAAATATAGTGGTGCAGCGACTTTGGAATATTCAACTTTATATGGTGAGGTGCCGAATGACTATAAAAAAACAAAATCGACTTCTTATCGCCTTACGATCAGGCATGTTCAGGATCCTAAGGCTAACCCATATCACAAATTTGGCGGTAATGCAAACATAGAGCTGGGAAAATTCCAGACGTTAAACTATAATGATGCAAATTCCGCATTGAACAATAACCTTTCTTCCAACATCACCTACAGCCGTATCTTCAGTGGCAAACCATACAGCTTCAGTGCCAGCCTGTCGCATTCACAGCAATTGGTCACCAGGGATTTTACTTTGGAATTGCCAAATTTAAACTTCAACACACAGTCTATATTTCCATTCAAAAATGAAAAAAATATTGGTTCTGAAAAGTGGTATGACCAGATAAGTTTTACATATTCTGCTGAACTAAAAAATCGTTTTTCGACAAAAGATTCATTGCTTTTCACAAAACAAACACTGGAATCTTCCAAACAGGGTATGAGACAAAATCTTAATGTTACTTCCTCTTATAAGGTCCTTAAATACTTTAATATCAGTCCTAACTTCACTTACAGTGAGGTGTGGGGATTTAATGAGGTGAATCAGATATTTGACCCAACCATTTTATACAGGTCCGATACAACTTTTTTTGATGATACTAAAGATTCTGTCATAAGGATCGATATCGTTCCCATCAGCAATGGCATGATAGTTAAAGATACAATTCATAAATTCAGCGCCTACCGGACTTATAGTGCATCCGTAGCACTCAACACCCAGTTATTTGGTCTAATGCAGTTTAAAAAAGGTTTTATCAGAGGCATACGGCATCAGATAAGACCAAGTATATCATTGGCTTTTGCGCCTGATTACAGGAGTTATTATGAATCTATCCAAACTAGTAATGACCCCTCAGTCCTCCCTGGTTTCTATACAAGATACCAGGAAAATATATACGGAGGACCTCCAAACAGTGGGCCCCAGATGGGACTGAATTTCAGTCTCAACAATACTCTGGAGGCTAAAATCATGAGTAGGCGGGATACCGTAGCACGAAAAGTTAAAATATTCGAAAGCTTTGGTATCAATACCTTTTATAATTTTGTCGCGGACACACTGAAGTTGAACCCATTGACATATAACGCCACTACCAGGCTTTTCAAAGGGCTTTCCACATTATCAATGAATGGAAATTTTGATTTTTATGACAGGAATAGTAAGGGTCAAAAGATCAACATTTATCTGTGGAATTCACAGAAGAAAATAGCTCGTTTTGTTACATTCAATGCCACACTGAACACTTCATTGACAGTCCAGAAGATCAGGAAATTTTTATCAGGTAACCTATCAGAAAGTGAGGCTGCCACGAGAACAGACAAACGAAAACTTATTTTATCTGATCAGTCATTTTGGGAATTACTGGATAATTTCTCGATCAATCACACTGTCAATTTAAATGTGAGGGATGAGATCGGCAGAAATAAATTCAGGTTCAATACCAATTCAGTTTCAGTGTCAGGATCATTGCCGATCACTGAAAAATGGGCCATCAATGTAGGCTATTTCGGATATGATTTCAAAAATCAGAGTATTGTATATCCTGACCTTGGTTTCAGCCGGGATCTGCATTGTTGGCAGATGAGCCTTAATTGGCAACCGGTACGTGGCACTTATTCATTTACGATAGGAGTTAAACCCGGAACATTAGACTTTTTGAAAGTCCCTAATAGCAAGAACAGACAAGATGTATTTACCAACTTTTAATGAATTAATTACTCTAAAGCAATTAAGGCATATTAAGGCTTTTCTTATCTAGCTTAATATCTAAATTTACTAATAAAACCATAGGTAAGGACTGAAGTCCTTAAGGAGTTTTAAAAAAAGATGTGGCTAAAGCCATTATTGATTCATTTTATCTATTGGCTAAAGCCAACGGCAAATGGGTTTATCTATATCGATAACTATTGGTGTTCATTATTAATTTGCTTCCAAATGAATTGATAAAGCCAAACTTTCCAAAACACAACAATGATAATATAGGATTTTAATTATTAAGGAGGCAGGGGCATTATAAGCTTTCTTAACTATTCTTAACATCTTAATGGTTAAACTGTCTCCTTTTCGAACTTTCTTCTAATATCACTTTGTTTAACCAGAACTTAATTCCTATCCCAGTGTTTGGAAAAGAAAAATTAAAATAAATGGAAATACGTAGAGAAGACAATGTCTCTAAAGGTTCATTCGATGCCATTGATAATGGAATTGAAGCAGGGACCATGACATACACCTGGCTTGATTCAAATATAATGAGAATAGACCATACAGAGGTCAATGATGCATTCGC
>JAYUWT010000396.1:0-8885 GCA_043753405.1 Saprospiraceae bacterium
CTCTATACTTTTGATAAAAAGAAAGATGATAGCCAGTTCCGGATGTGGGGCAGTGATGATGTTGGGATGAAAAATGTCGTTTATAAAAACTTTGTAAACGATGAACAACGTTCTTTAAAACAGTTTTACGACAGTGATTTCCTTCTCATAGATTCAATAAAACATTTTCAATGGAAATTGACCAGAGAATTCAGAGATATTGCCGGATATGAATGCAGGAAAGCAACAACGATTATTAATGATTCTTTGTATGTGATAGCATTTTACACAGATGATATAATGGGCAATACAGGTCCGGAAGGTTTCAGTGGCCTCCCCGGCACTATTTTAGGTATAGTGATGCCTCGCCTTTTTACTACATGGTTTGCTACATCGGTTGAAACTATTTGTGACGATAAAACATTGATCGTCAAACCAATGAAAGGTAAAAAATCAACTCAGAAAGAGTTAGAAGAAATTTTAAAAGATAAATTTTCCCGATATAAAAGATGGTACCAGAGTATGGTTTGGAACCTTGTAATTTAATTTAAAAGAAAAAATTAAGTTACACTTGATTTTTCAGATCATATGTTTTCTTTGGATAATTAAATTCCTTTTATTTCGAAATAATAATTAATTGAAATTATTACTTGCCTTATTGCGTTAGTTGGGTTGTTAACTTTTCCCCTTCCTGTAAAAATTATTATTTAATTGTTTAACAATTGCTAATAAACAATTACTTTTGTGTGTAATTAAAATGATTGGTTTCGAAATTAATTTTTATTATTTCCTAACCATAATATTCTTGCGATGAATCTTTTGTTGCCAACATACATTTCTAAAAAATAACTTCATTATATTATTGGAATTGACATGATATGTGTCGTATTTCAATTAATTTAAATTTGTTCAATATTAATTTTAAAACTGTTTTCTGAATGAAAAAAATAGGAATTTTATATGGCCAGGAAAGCTCATTTCCCCAGGCTTTCGTAGATCGTGTAAACGAAAAAAATATTAAAGGTATAAGTGCCGAATTTGTAACAGTGGATGAAGTTTTCCAGGGAAGGCCCACTGACTATGATGTTATTATAGATCGTATTTCTCAGGATGTACCTTTTTACAGATCATTTTTAAAGAATGCCGCAATTAGTGGTACAGCTGTTATGAACAATCCATTCTGGTGGAGTGCAGATGAAAAATTCTTTAACAATGCTCTTGCCACCAAAGTAGGTGTGCCTGTTCCAAAGACTTATCTGCTGCCTTCAAAGGAAATGCCTGCGGATACATCTTCCAACTCTTTCAAAAATTTAAAATTCCCACTGAACTGGGGTAATATATTTGAAGAAATAGGATTTCCTGCATATATGAAACCACATTCCGGTGGTGGTTGGAAAAGTGTTTATAAGGTTACTGATGTTGAGAATTTGTTTCAATCTTATTCTGAAACAGGCCAATTGGTTATGATGTTGCAGGAAGAAATTCAGTTTGATTCTTATTTCAGGTGTTATTGCCTGGGTAGGAAATATGTGCGTATCATGCAATATGAACCACGCAACCCACACCATCTAAGATATGTCACCAATGGTGGTCCGGTCGAAAAGAAACTCTTAAAAACAATAGAAGATTATGTATTCAGATTAAATAACGCATTAGGTTATGATTTCAATACGGTAGAATTTGCTGTAAGGGATGGTATACCATATGCAATTGATTTCTGTAACCCTGCTCCGGATGCTGATCTTTTCTCTGTAGGTCAGGAAAATTTTGATTGGGTAGTTGAAAATGCTGCTAATATGGCCATCGAAAGAGCACAATCTCATAAAGATGGAAAAGATAACCTTACTTGGGGTGAATTCATCCGGACTAGTTCTGCGGGAAACCAGTTGGGTGGAAAATCCAGTTCCAATGTTGCCGCGTCAACTGCCGGTAAACGAGGTCCGAAACCTAAATCAACTGCTTCTTCAGTAAGCGATGAAGCAAAAGTGCCTGGTAAGCGAGGCCCAAAACCAAAAGCATCCTCGGTTGCAAAGGAAACTAAAGTACCCGGAAAACGAGGACCAAAACCAAAAGCATCCTCGGCTGCGAAGGAAACTAAAGTAACCGGAAAGCGTGGACCTAAACCAAAAGCATCATCGGTTGCGAAGGAAACTAAAGTACTCGGAAAACGAGGACCAAAACCAAAAGCATCATCGGTTGCGAAGGAAACTAAAGTACCCGGAAAACGTGGTCCTAAACCTAAGCCAACTGCTGCTTTAACAAGCTCAACTGTAAAAGTAGCCGGTAAGCGTGGACCTAAATCAAAAACAAGCAGTTCGTCTGTAAGTAAGGTAAATAAAGGAGCAGGCAAGCGAGGTCCGAAACTTAAAACATCTTCTGCTGAAAAAGTTAAACCTGCTAAAAAAGTAAAAGCCCCGGGCAAAGTTTCAACTAAAAAAGTGACTAAAAAAGCAACAGGTGGTTCATCAAAAGGTGGAGCTGCTCCATCCTCAGAAACAAATAAAACTGAAGAGTAGCTATAAATAAGATCCATTAAAATTAAACTTTAATGGATCTTATTTTTTTAATAAAAATATAAGCATCAAAAGATTAAAATTGAAATGAATATAAAGCTAGCTATACTAGACTTAAATGATAATACTACAAATCTTGGATTAAGATCTATTGTAGAGCATGTCGAAGCTGTTAATGAAGATATATATTATGAGATCTTTGATGTAAGACATAAAAATGAGATCCCATCACTTGATTTTGATATTTATATATCTTCCGGTGGTCCAGGTGACCCTCGGGTAGGGGATGGAATTTGGGATGTAAACTATCATGCATGGATTGATGCCCTTGTTAAAAACAATTTGGATGAGTCAAACCCAAAAAAGTTCGTATTCTTCATTTGTCATTCATTTCAAATAGCCTGCATTCATTTTAAATTTGGTCAACTGGGGCTCAGAAATAAGAAATCATTCGGCACCTATCCTTGTTATCTTACAGGTAATGGTTTATATGAAGATGTATTCCATGGTCTACCTAATCCGATGTACATTGCGGATTTTAGGTCATTTGAAGTGTTGGAAGATAGTTATGAAATTAAATCGCATACTTATCCTAAAGTATTGGCTGTAGAACAGATCGATATTATGGATCCTCGTGAGCGGGCTATTATGGCATTGAGATTTACACCAGAGATGATAGGTAGCCAGTTTCATCCTGAAGCTTATGCTGAAGGTATGTATGACTATTTTAATCAACCAGAACGCAAAGCTATGGTTATCGAAGAACATGGCGAGGAGCGCCTCAATCAAATGATAAGGGATCTCATCCATCCTAATAAAATTACACTCACCAATAGTACTATATTGCCCAACTTCCTAAGAATTAGTATTGAAAAAGTCTATGGTGAAAAAAAGCCCCGGGCCCTGGCATCATAGTGTGATGGTTAGAGTTTCCAACGATTAATAAAATACAAAGCCGCTGATCAGTTTGACCAGCGGCTTTTTTAATTTCATGGTTTATTGAAATTAAGTCTAAAATCTTGTTCCCTGTCCGGAATTCCCCCTACTTGTATTACCTCCAATCGGAAATGTAACGCCTATAGTGCCGGCAAAACTTTTATTTCTGATATTTGAATCCAGAGCTAAACCACCTATTTCAGGAAGTTTATAATAATCTGTAAATCCATGGGTATATCTTCCCTCTACAAATAAATTGGCAACACCACCCAAGTTGAATTCAACACCTGCTGCTGCAACACCTGAAACTTCAAATCTTTCAAATCCAAGATTATTAAGGTTTAATTTCGTGTCGAATACTGTAATCGGTATGATGACATCTACATTAGCTTTTGATCTTCCTTTAGCCAGATAGCCTATTTGTGGTCCTACTGCGACATAACCTTTGACTATTTCATTGCCTATTTTACCTTTAGCAAGCAATGGCATTTCAATGTATGTAAATCTATTGCTGTAATTGACTCCGATATCCATAGGGAAGTTGAAAATATCAAATCCCATTGATTCATTGATCACAAATCCTTTTTGGGTTACATTCAATTCTCCCTGGAGATCAAAGTAATCATTAAAAGAATATCCTCCTATCACACCGCCGGTCAATCCGTGTAAAGTTTTGATTGGAATGATGTTGGTTATAGATTTTGTTGCAGATGTATTCCCTGCCACATATCCACCCTTAAAACCTACATACATTTGAGCCTGAGAAGAAAAATTTACGACGATCATTAAGATCCCTACAAAAATTGCACTTAATTTCATTTTTTTTCTGATTTAGTAATTAAATATTTTTAATCTAACTAATAGACGCAAAGACTAGAAAAATATAGTTAAAATTTCCTTGTCGTTGTATTAATTATTCTTAAAGATTATTTTACTAAATCAAAATATAGTTAAAATTGAATTAATCAGATTTGGTTCGTTTCTTATCAAAGTAAGACAAGGCTTCGCCTACGACAAAAATACTGCCCATAATGATTATCAGGTCTTCTGGCTCAGTAGCATGTCTTGTATAGGATAATGCATCATGAATAACAGGTATTGATCTTCCTTTTAAACCATTTTTTGCTCCTTTTTCTGAAAGTTTTGCTGCATCCATAGCTCGTGGAATATCTGCCTGGACCCATATATATTCAGCATCTTTGGGCATTATCTCAAACAATGGGTTAACATCTTTATCTGAGACGGTACCAAAAATAATGTAAAGCTTTTTAAAGTTTATCTGTTCGATCTGTCGTGTAACTTCCCGGATCCCTGCAATATTATGCGCACTTTCAAGAATGGTCAAGGGATGGTCAGATACTTTCTGCCATCTTCCAATGAAATAGGTCTTTTCAGATAAATCTATGAAACTTGCCTGCAAGGCGATCCAATTATAAGGGATTCCAGATGATATATCCAGTTCTTTTGCAATCAGACAAAGTAGCTCAATATTTTTAGCCTGATATTGACCGTGAAGTCTGGTTTTGATGATCTGCTTGCTTTGTGTTGCAATATTGGTCCAAACATAAGTGGTAAAATCACCATCGAAACCCTGCCACTCACATTGGAAATGATCTTCAGAAAAACTTAGCAACGAATTATTAAGTTGGGCTGTCTTCATAAATACCTCTTCAGTCTCATCATTTTTTTCTCCTATCACACATGGAATACCTTTTTTTATAATACCTGCTTTTTCCTGTGCTATAGAAGCTAAAGTGTTGCCTAAAAATTGCTGGTGATCAAAACTGATATTGGTAATCACGGACAAGATGGGAGTTATAATATTTGTGCTGTCCAACCTTCCACCCATGCCCGTTTCTATAATCGCAAAATCAACTTTTTCCTGTTCAAAATATAACAAAGCTATAGCACAAATTAATTCGAAATACGAAGGCTTAATATGCTCATTGACAGTTAGAAACTTATTTAATATCTCTACGAAATCCGTTTCACTGATCCATTGTCCGTTGATCTTGATCCGTTCCCGCATATTGACATAATGGGGTGAAGTATATACCCCTACCTTATAACCTAGTGTCTGAAGATAAGCGGCGGTAAGATGCGCCGTTGAACCCTTACCATTTGTCCCTGCTATATGAATGTATTTGGTCCCTTTTAAATGTGGATTATCAACAGCAGCCATCAAAGCTGCAATATTCCCGATATCAGCCTTATATGCGGCAGGGCCCTGCCTGTGAAAAACCGGAAGAGCATTATATAAGTAATCTACAGCTTCTTCCATCGATCTGATCTGCATCATTTCATTTTATACCCGAAAGATAAAGAATTAGTTTAAAGTTGAGAATTGAAAGTGGAAAGTTGTGCGGAGATGAAACGGAACTGCAAAGATTTGAAAGGCTGATGGCTTTAGTTAGTTGAGAGTGGAGAGGTGAGAGTGGAGAGTGAAGTGGAGATGAAGATTTATGTCCAGGCATTGAAAGGCTGATATTTATTGGACCTATTACCTATTACTTATTTAAATATTGATAATCAGATTATTAATCAATCTTAAATTCCCAATTTCTTAATATCTGATTTTATATTTTTAAAGGAATGTACTTAAAAGAGATAATAAAATCTTTGTGTTAAAAATATAAAAAAGACCACTTTGTGGTTATCTTCTTTATTGCAGCTTGAAGTCATAAGTGATCGTACCACATTGCTGATCAACATCACCGGTGGTAAACCGGAATTTCATTGCATTTCTTTTTGCAATACTTATTAATGCACCATCATTAGTAGTGGAACCTTTTTGTGTGTATTCAGCACTTGTTACAGTTCCTGATTTATTTACACATACTTTAATGATTACACGGCCGGTTGCCTGGCTATTGTCCTGGATCTTAGGTTCTGACACAACACCTCTGTTACCTAATCCGCCACCGATCCGGCCCTTTCCGCCTGTATGGATACCTTCAAGATTTTTGGCATTCGGATCTCCATTTGGATCACCCTGATTACCTGCCTTACCCGTATTGCCACGACCTGTACCTTTTCCTTTTAAGAGACCACCATAATTACCTTTTGCCGCTGCATAATCAGCTGCTTCTTTTGCTTTCCGGTCAGCTTCTGCTCTTCTGTTCGCTTCTGCCTGTACTTCTGCATTTCTTCTCTGTTCAGCTTCTACCTGATCTCTTTCAGCTTTTTTTCTTCTTGATTCTTTTGCTGCAGCAATAGCAACATCTTCGGCGGCATCATTGGTGATCATTGGCTCGTCCCTCGATTTGGTTGGTTCAGGGTCACTTGCTGACGCAGAGGGTGGAGGTGAAGATGGTTGTTGGTTGCTCTGACTCGCACTTGGGGGAGGCAATCCACCCGGGTCATTGTTGCCAGGAGTCGGTTCATCATTTCCCTGTCCTTCATCCGGAAATCCTAAAGCTACCTCCATGCCCGGTTCTTCTTCTTCCCAGATAGGAGCATTGAAAGTTGCTAATGGCGAAATACCAATTAAAATAAGGATACTATGAAAGAATAAACTTGAGCTAAATCCTTTCGTACTATTTACAACTTCTTTTTTTTCTTCCTGACTTGGCATGATTAATACATTTATTTTAATATAACGAACAAAGTGAAATTTTTCTTATTATTGGGTTTCTGTATCAAAGATACATATTATTTTTATTTGTAATTTGTAAAAAACATTTTAGTTGCTATCTATGAGAAGAATAAAAAAAATCGGGGTTTTGGGTTCCGGTGTAATGGGTTCAGGAATCGCTTGTCATTTTGCCAACGCCGGTTTTCACGTTGTAATGCTGGATATGGCATCAGATGGAGATAGACCACAGTTGCGCAGTGCACTTGCCATAGGATCGCTCGATAAAGCAATTAAGTCAAGTCCGGCTCCCCTTTATAAAAAAGAATTCAAATCGCGGATCCTGCCTGGAAATTTTGACGATGATCTGTCTCTATTAAAAGATTGCGATTGGATCATTGAGGTTGTAAAGGAAGATGCGGCGATCAAAAAAATAATTTTTGAAAAAGTAGAAAGCGTAAGGACACTCGGAACTCTGATTACCTCTAACACATCAGGAATTCCGATTCATATAATGGCGGAAGGGCGAAGCGAAGATTTCAATGCCCATTTCTGTGGAACACATTTTTTTAATCCACCGCGATATCTGGCATTATTAGAGATCATTCCAGGACCTTCAACTAAAACTGAAGTGATCGACTTCTTAATGGATTTTGGAAAAAATTATTTAGGTAAACAAACCGTGTTAGCAAAGGATACTCCTGCATTTATTGCCAATAGGATAGGTGTATTTTCGATGGGAATGACATTTGACCTTGCCAAAGAGTTAGGACTGAGTATTCAAAGTGTTGATAAATTAACAGGTGCAGCATTGGCACGTCCCAAGACAGGTACATTTAGGTTGGGAGATCTTGTAGGACTCGATACAGCTTATTTTGTCCTAAACGGGATCAAACAAAATAATCCTCACGATTCATTAGCGCAGCAAGCTAAAGTGCCTGCTTTTTTCGATCATTTAGTTGAAAATAAATGGCTTGGAGATAAGACAGGACAAGGTTTTTATAAGAAAACCGATCTTAAGGATGAAAAAGGAAGACCCGTCATACTTGGTATCAATCTTGAAACCCATGAATATGAAAATGATACAAATCAGGTGCTTGAAAGCTTAAATGCTTCAAAACAGGTAGAGGATGCAGGGAAACGAATAAAAATGTTGTTTAATCATACAGATACCGGGGGACAATTGATTAAAAGATCGCTCACTTATACATTGCTGTATGCTGCACAAAGGTTGCCTGAGATTACTGATCAGTTATATTCTATAGACGATGCGATGAGGGCAGGATTTGCCTGGGAATACGGCCCATTTCAGTATTGGGATATCATCGGATTGGATGCCGGGATTGATGCCATCAATGAATTAGGCCAGGAAATTCCGGCTTGGGTGTTGGAAATGAAACAAAAAGGAATTTCATCCTTTTACAGTACCCGGGACACTACACCTGTTTATTACGACATTGGTGAAAAACAATATGTCCCGGTTCCTGGATTTGAATCCATAGTAAAACTAAATTTTCTTTCTAAAGAAAAAATTGTCTATCAGAATGATGAGACAAAACTTTATGACATCGGCGATGACGTACTTTGTCTTGAGTTTACATCCAAAATGAATGCCATAGGTGGAGGTATATTGAATGGCGTGCAGGATGCAATCCGAATCGCTGAAGAAGGAAAATGGAGAGGTCTTGTCATAGGTAATCACAGTAAAAATTTTACAGTTGGTGCTAATTTAATGCTGATCGCGATGTTAGCTTATGAACAGGAATTCGATGAACTCAATCGCGCAGTAGATCTGTTCCAGCAAACAACGATGCGGTGTAGATATAGTAAAATCCCAGTAGTAGCAGCTACTCAAGGTTATGTATTCGGAGGTGGTTGTGAGATGA
>JAYUWT010000397.1:0-3416 GCA_043753405.1 Saprospiraceae bacterium
GAATAAAAAAATAAATATAAAATTAAATTAGCAATTCTGAGATACATAATGCTAATTTTTTTAAAAAAAGTATTATAGTTGGCCAGTATTAGAGTTAGCAGTATTATAGTTAATCAGTATTAGAGTTAACAGTATTATAGCTGATAGTAATAGAATTAACCAGTATTTTAGTTTTAGAGTTAAATAGTATCAGAGTTAAATAGTATCAGAGTTAGTATACCTGTTCAATTTAATACTCTGCCCTTTAATACTATAATACTCAGCACTATAATACTATAATACTCTGCACTATAATACTATCTGAAATGATTCATATAAAAATCCACAACCCTCTCATCCACCATAATATCCGTCATTCTCAGAGGACGTTTGAGGACAATTCCTTCTAAAGTCCTGCAGCGGCTTAATGCGACATATGTCTGGCCATACTCGAAAGCACCACCTTCCATATCAAGGATGACACGATCAAAGGTCTGACCCTGACTTTTATGTATAGACATAGCCCAGGCAAGTTTTAAGGGAAATTGATGATATGTGCCAACTACTTCAGGTTTTATGGCGTTCCCTGTTTCCTCACTTATTTTATACCTGATCATATCCCAGGTAGCTTTTGAAACATTCACCACCTGTCCTGTAATTTCAATCCGGATGGAAATACTGTCAGATTCCATGGCCAGTATAGTCCCTATACTTCCATTGACGTATTGTTTTTCAAGGTCATTTTTAATGAACATAACCTGGGCGCCAACTTTAAGTTTTAATATCTGGTCAGTGGGCATAAACTGTGGATTGTACTCTCCGGTAATAGAACCCAGATAGGATCTTTCGGCTGTTTCTAAAGCATCCAGTTTTAATTGATTGATGCGCTGCATGGTCACATTTCTGGGAGACAGATGAATGTAACCCTTATCTTCCATAAAATCACTGTCAGTCCTTTCATTAAGATCGGTAAGAGAATCGTAGTCCACTTCACCACTTCGTATCTCATCCAGTAAATTGATAAAATTCCGGTCAGTCTGACGATATACTTTTTGAAGATTGATAAACTGAATGTTTTCTAATTGTCGCCAAACCAGACTAGAGAAAAAATACGGACTTTCATAAACTGTCTGAAAATATCGTTTTTCTTCATTGCTGCTTACGATGGGAGGCAATTGATAAATATCACCAAACAGAACAATTCTGACACCTCCAAAAGGAGACTGATCCTGCCTGTGGGTACGTAACATCCGGTCTATGCCATCCAGTATATCAGCTCTGACCATGGAGATCTCGTCGATGATCAGGATCTCTAGTTTTTTACATAACCTTAATAAGCCCGGTTTTATAGTGATATCAGATGGCAGGATAAGGCGAGGCGGCAGTTTGAAAAATGAGTGAATAGTCTGGCCTTGAACCCGAAGAGCTGCAATTCCTGTAGGTGCAAGAATGGCTATGTTTCTTGATGTAGATCTACGGAATAGGTCGAGGAGAGTTGATTTACCTGTTCCTGCCTTACCCGTTATGAATAAATGATCTGAACCATTTTCTATTTCGTCCAGGCATTGAGAAAATTCATTGGATAATTTTAGAAATTGTTCCATCAAATTGAAACTTCAATTTTTTCTTTTGACACGATCCTCAATCCGATGAAGATCAACAAACCATTTAATGCCAGGGTTAAAAATCCGAATTTGAATCCACCCAACAACCATTCAGAATTAGCATCAAGCCACCATGTAAATAGGGGAGAAGCGATGCAAATAACCGGGACCCATTTATTAGTTGGCACATATTTAGTAAATATTCCAAATGCAAATAAACCCAACAATGGACCATAAGTCAGGCCGGCTATCTTGAATACCAGGTCCACCACGGCACTGTTGTTAATATAATAAAACACCATGATCAACAAAAATAATACAAATGAAATACCAAGGTGAACCAGAGTCCGCATCTTTCGATCCACCTTTTCCGTATTATTTTTCTTTTCAATATCAAAGAAGTCCACGCATATCGATGTCGTCAAAGCAGTCAGGGCTGAATCGGCACTAGCATAAGTACTGGCTATCAAGCCAACAAAGAATAAAACACAGACTGAAACTCCCAAATACTGCATGGCCATCATCGGGAAAAATTCATCCGATCTGGCAGGGATTGGTATGTTGTTCTGAGCGGCGTATAGGTAAAGCGCAGCTCCCAGTGTAAGAAAAACGATGTTTACTATGAAAAAGTTGATACAGAAAGTAAACACATTTTTCTGCGCATCTCTAAGTGTCCTGCAGGTGAGATTTTTTTGCATCAGATCCTGATCCAGCCCTGTCATCACAATAGAGATCAATGCCCCTGCCAGAAACTGTTTAAAGAAATTATTTGCATCCGCCCATCCGTTCTCAAAAAAGAAGATCTGGCTATAGGGACTTTCAGACACACTTTGGATCATTTCGCCAAAACCATTTCCCATAGATTGACTGATCATATAGATACATAATATGAGCGCACTCAACATGCAAGTGGTCAATAACACATCAGTATATAAAATAGTGTTTACCCCACCTTTGGCTGTATACAGGTATATCAGGCCGATCGTAAGGAAGACAGTAACCACAAAAGGCAAGCCTAATGGCGCTGTGCAAAAATTGTGCAGGACGATGGCAGCGAGATACAACCTCAATGCAGAACCAATCCCCCTACTGATCAGGAAGAAAGTAGCGCCGGTCTTATATGCAGCAAAACCAAGCCGTTTTTCGAGATAACCATAGATTGAGGTAAGATTGTGCTTATAATAAAGAGGTAATAAGACTTTGGCGATTACAAAATAACCTAATAGGTTTCCCATGACAAATTGCAGATAAGAGAAACACTTATTAGCTCCACTTGTCCCAACCTTACCCGGTACGCTTATAAAGGTCACGCCGGATAGTGAAGCTCCGATCATACCAATGGCGACGAGCATCCATGGAGCATTTCTGCCTGCCAGGAAAAATTTTGAATTGTTGCTGTTTTTTCCGGTGATGTAAGAAATGACGATCAGCACCACAAAATAAACTGCTATGATACCAAGGATGGCATATGGTGATAAAAGGGATTGGTATTTGGACTCCATTTATTTGTTTATTTGATAAGCAAAGAAAGAGAATATTTGTGAATGTTGATGATAAATTCCCTAAGCCATACAAGTCGTATTGATTTGATAATTCAGATATTATATAATTTTAATTTTTGACACTTATCTTAAAGGGACTTACAAAATCATAACAACCTGTATTTGTTAATTAATTATGAATACAACAAATTGTATATTATATTCGTGAATATTAACCTGTCGATAAAATTTTCATCTTATAATTATATCATTATAAAGCAAATCCTTTCAAATGAAGAGTTTCAACATTTTATTCATTTTGTTTGCATTTTTAAATTTGAAAGCACAATCA
>JAYUWT010000398.1:0-3414 GCA_043753405.1 Saprospiraceae bacterium
CATTAGATTGCTCCGATGTGTCTCCACAGTGTGTAAACTAATAAATAACATAGTAGCGATCTCTTGTGCAGTGTGTTCTTTGATGATCAATCCTAAGATCTCTTTTTCACGTTTGGAGATCTTGACCTGCAGGATATCCATATTATTGCCCTGATTTTTTTTTGCAAAACTGTTCATCATTGTCTGAGTGACAGACTGACTGTAATATTGGTTACCATTATGAACAGACTGAATAGCCTGGACTAGTTCTTCATGATCTGTATTCTTCAGAACATAGCCGGAGGCGCCTTCTTTAAGTACTTCTTTGATATATTCTGCATTATTGTACATGCTCAAGATCAATATCTTTATTTGGGGATACTTCTTTTTGATCTGTTTGGTCAATTCGAGTCCATTAAGATTTGGCAGGTTAATATCCAAAAGTATGAGTTCAATATTTGGATTTTTTTCAATAGCTGACATCACATCCTGACCATCGAAAATAGTTTCAACGATCTTGATCTCAGCAGAATTGGAGAATATAGCCTGAACACCTTCCACAAACATCTTATGATCATCCACAATCATTACTTGAATCTTGGATTTTGTCATGTAGAAAATTATATCTTATTTAATGTGTAATATGACCGAATGAGTTTATTAACTGCCAATTTACGCTCTTTTTTTAATTATATATATAGTTTTCCCTAATTTATTCTACTTTCGCAGTTGATAACGTACTTTCATGAGTAATATTGTAGCCATAGTAGGGAGGCCTAACGTAGGTAAATCTACTCTTTTCAACAGATTGATAGGTAAGAAACAAGCTATCATTGACGATATCAGCGGGGTGACAAGAGACAGGCAATATGGAGAGGCAGAGTGGAATGGCAAATCTTTTATTGTGGTAGATACAGGGGGTTTCGTCCAGGGTAGCGATGACATATTCGAAAAAGCGATAAGAGACCAGGTCATGATAGCCATTGAAGAAGCAGGAGCTATCATATTTATGGTGGATCTTGAGACCGGTGAAACAGATCTTGATTCTAAAGTGGCCAAGATGCTGCGTACTTCCAATAAACCAACTATTCTGGTCGTCAATAAAGTGGATAATGCTGCGCGATTTATTGAAGCACAGGAATTTTGGGGTATGGGTTTTAAAAATACCCATTTTCTCTCATCTATTTCCGGCAGTGGAACAGGTGAGATTCTTGACGACCTGATGCCTATGATCAGTGACCCGGAAACACTAAATACCGATCTGCCCAAAATAGCAATTATTGGCCAGCCAAATGTCGGTAAATCTTCCTATACTAATGTGTTATTGGGTGAAGAGCGTAACATAGTTACTGATATAGCAGGAACTACAAGAGATTCCATCCACACCAGATATAATCTGTTCAACAAAGAATTTTATATCATCGATACTGCCGGTATCCGTAAAAAACAAAAGGTCAATGAAGACCTGGAGTTTTATTCTGTCATGAGAGCCATTCGTGCCATAGAAGAAGCAGATGTGTGTGCGTTGCTTATAGATGCACAGACAGGTATTGAGGCTCAGGATATGAGTATCTTCCGTTTAGTTCAGAAAAGAAACAAAGGCATTGCAGTTTTCGTAAATAAGTGGGACTTAGTAGATAAAGAGACCAATACAGCTAGGGACTTTGAAGCTGAGGTCAAAGAACGGTTGGCTCCATTCAATGATGTTCCGGTCATATTTATCTCTGCACTCGAAAAGACCCGGATCTTCAAATCAATTGAAGTCTTGCTCCATATATATGAAAACAAACAAAAAAAGATCGCCACTTCCAAAGTCAATGACGTAATGTTACCCATCATTGAGAGGACTCCACCACCTTCCTATCGCGGTAAAATGATCAAAATAAAATACATAACACAACTACATGCTTCTCATCCGGTATTTGGGTTTTTTTGTAATTATCCTGATCATGTGAAGGAAAGTTATAAACTGTTTTTAGAAAATCAGTTGAGAAAGAATTTTGATTTCAGCGGGGTGAAGATCAGTATTGTATTTAAAGAAAAATAACTCCATGCCATTCATCACAACAGACATAGAGGGTATTTTAATTTTTGATCCAAATGTTATTAAGGATGACAGGGGGTATTTTTTTGAAAGTTTCCGCACTGAATTATTTGAACAACAGGGCGTTACAAGACCATTTGTCCAGGATAATGAGGCTTTTTCAACTTATGGTGCACTTAGAGGACTGCATTATCAGAATGGAGCGTTTGCTCAGGCAAAATTGGTGCGTGTAGTAGCAGGGGAGGTGTTGGACGTGGTTGTCGATCTGCGGCCTGAATCAAAAACTTTCGGTCAACATTATAAATTGAAACTGTCCGGACAAAATCATCTTCAACTTTACGTGCCTCGTGGATTTGCCCATGGTTATCTGGTATTGTCTGATGAAGCAGTATTTTGTTATAAATGTGACAATTATTATAGCAAAGCCCATGAAGGTGGTCTTCGATACGATGACCCAAATCTTGGCATTGATTGGGAATTTCCTTCTGACAAAATGAATATTAGTGAAAAAGATCATGAACTTCCATTATTAGGTAACCATTTATTGTTTGAAAATTAAATTAAAATAAACTTTACGAAATGGCTACAATTGGTGTCACGGGAGCAGCTGGACAACTGGGACAGGAATTTTCCCTGCTATCCCAATATTATCCAAAGCATGGTTTCGTATTTTTCGATTCTGAAGAATTGGACATAAGGGATTGGGATCAACTTGATGATGAACTAGAAGAATATGATCTGGACTTTATGATCAATTGTGCTGCCTATACTAAGGTAGATCAGGCAGAAACAGAACCGGATCTGGCATATTCTATCAATCAGGCAGGTGCTCGCAATCTGGCTAAATATTGCGATGAAAATGAAATCGTCCTGATACATTTTTCCTCCGATTATGTGTACCACAATGGATCCAACACGCCACTCAAGGAAGACGATCCTACTGAACCAAAAGGAACTTATGCGTTATCAAAACTAGCCGGAGAAGCAGAAATATTAAAACATTGTGAACAAAGTATTATTTTCAGGACCTCTTGGGTTTATTCATCTTTTGGAAATAATTTTGTCAAAAACATACTTAACGCAGCAGAAAGCAAACATGAATTTAATATAGTTTATGATCAGATAGGATGCCCCACTTATGCAAGAGACCTCGCTGACCGGATCTTGAAAATAGTAGATGGGATCGCCCTAAAGATTTTCAGGATCGAGGAGGTACATGGAATATATAATATAGCAAACACAGGTGTGACTAGTTGGTACGACTTCACCAAAGTTATATTTCAAATAGAGGGTAAAATCTGTGACGTCAAGCCAGTGTTGTCCTCATCCTATATAACTGCTGCTAAAAGACCATCATATTCAGTGTTGGACCAAAGTAAATTGAAAGAAAA
>JAYUWT010000399.1:0-25942 GCA_043753405.1 Saprospiraceae bacterium
TGAGTAAGATTGATCGCGTACTGCAATGAATCCTTCAGGGTATTGATATCAAGGTTCAGCCCTGTAATACTATTTTCCTTATACAGGATGTATGGAGAGGTAGCTGTCAGAACAAGCAGGTCTTCGCGGCTGTCGTATTGTCCTTTGATCGACACCGTTTCCATCTCTTTAAGTTCCGGGAGCAATTGTTCTATTAATGGTGTGCGTGTGATCGAAGCCGTAAGGTCGAAGTATTGAGGTGTCGGTGGTTTAACTAAAGGACGTGAATTAGGGATGTCAAAGTATTTATCAATGGTGGCCATCAATGCTCCACCTATTTTAGTCAGCTGATATTTACCATTAATATCTGCTGCAAGGAATTCAGTCCTGATTGCGATCTTATTGCTGTCAGCAGTTGACAATGCACTGACGGTCATAGAATCGATCTGATATCTTTTACCTTTTGAGACGATGATGGATTGGGCAAGGACAATGTCACCGTTCAGATAATCGGGATCAGCTGTTTTCAGATCGGCAGTCAAATGTCCATGAAACCGTAATTCTTCTTCAGAGAAATGCAATTTATGAAGGTCGATACTGTCTACCATAAGATCAAGGTTGACTGCAGGATACTTCCCTGTTATATTGGCCACCACGGTGCCCCGTAGTCTGGCGTTGGGATCTGAAGAATTGAGTAAGGCTTCCAGATGTCCATTTTGTGCTTGTCCTTTTAGACGAACACCATGGTAAGCATAATCTTTAAATACAGCATTCGTCACATTAAATTCAAATACAGCGTTGGCTGTCTTGGGATTGGTACCTACACCTTTGATGTACCCATCTACAGTTGCCTTTCCAAATTGATCTGGTTTTTTCAATAATTTTCCTACGTCAAAGGCATAGGTTTTGATCTTTGCGTCATATTTTTCCTTTCCCTTTCCCGCTCTTGCGTCAAATTTGGCATCTATGTCCGCATCGCCAAAACTTGTAGTTACTTTTACTTTTGCCTTAAAATTGTTGGTCAGCCCTTCAAAAGTACCTCGCATAGTAAACTTATCAGGTAATTGAATCGTGGAAGGTAAAGTGCCGGCAGGTAGGAGGTTCTTAAGGTCCTTTGCCGTACTGGATATTTCCCTGAAAATAAACTGAAATCTGGTTTTCTTCATATCGGGCAGGCCGGTGATCCTTGCTGAAGCACTGAGTCTTGTCGATCCTATGCCTGATATTTCCAGATTAGGAATAGTCAGATCATTGACCTTACCATACATATTGGAATGTAAATAGAGTACTCCATTCGGATATTTTTTAAATACTTCCTGATTTTTTAATTGAGGAGCAAATAGTAGTATGTCATGAAGGGCGATCCTGCTCCTGTTGAAATTGGCATTTAAACTTAGCTGACCCAAATCTGTTTTAAGTGCTTTGATAGAAGGATATTTAATGCTTATCTCATCTTTGATGACAGTATTATTGACCTCCAACAATAGATTTTTTAGGTAGGCTTCCTGTTGTCCATATAGGAATGTTGTAGTAAAATGGCGCAAATTAAGACCGCTAGATTCTCTGAAACTTAAATTATTAACTATGCCTGACATTTTTTTTGGACTGTATTCAAGCTTCCTGATATCACTTTTTATATTTTTAACTTCCAGGTGATTATAATCTATTCCACTGGCTTGTTTTTTCTGGGTTAGGTCATCCATTTTAAAATCAATGTTGGTAATGACAACATCTTCGACCTTCGCCTGCCAACCCTTGCTCTCCACCTCTTGTTCAACTTCCTTTGCGGTGGCTTCCACTACATCTTTTCCTGCATTATCCAGTGCTATTAAAGCTTTAATGTCGGCCAATTCTATCTTTTTGAGATCGATCTTTTGATCCTTGATGTCCAGATCATTGGATTGGACAAGTAGTTTGCCCAATATAACTTTAATATCTGTTCCATTGACGGTATTGACATAGTCGGTATTAATATTCTGAAGCACCAGTTCATTAAACTCTATGTCGGGATATACCGTGGGTTTCTGTTCAATGGTATCAATTATCCGGGCTTCTCTACTTATGGCTTTCGTTTGCCTTATCTTTACATTCAATCCATTCAATGCGATCTCCGGGACCCGAAATTTCATTTTTTCGAGATCAAAATCCTTTATATCAGTGTCGAAATGTTTCAAATATGCATTGACCTTATTGCCGGTAACGTCATCATTGTAAGAAATTTTAATACGATCGAGGTTGACCTTCCGAATGGAAAATTGCATGCCTCCTGTAGTATCTTCCGGTACTTTTTTATCCTTGCTTTGAAAAGCTTTGATGATATAATCAAAATTAAAGGCGCTATCCGGAAGAGTCCTTTCAACATTAGCAGTGATGCCTCTAAGATCTATTTCATTTATTTCAATTATGCTGCTTAATAATTTGAACATGCTGATATCCACCTTGAGTGTATCTCCAGCCAGGAGGGTATCCCGGGACTGATCTTCAAAATATACTCCTTCGAGAATTACATCTTTTGGAAAACCAATAGATAGGCGCTTAATTTCAACCTTAGTTTTGAGTTTTTCTTCAAGAAACGCAACTGCTTTGTTTTTGGCAAAACGCTGAAATCCTGCAGTCTGTACAATAATCAATAATGCCACTACCAAGAGGATGATGAACCCAATCAGATACAATAAAAACTTTAATATAAACTTCAGATATTTGTTCAAAAGGACCTTTCCACTAATATTCGTTCAATAAACTACTAATGCCTAACAAAATTTTGTTCTAGAAAATTAAATAGACATTCAGAAATAATTAAAAGTTTTTAAAACTGAGTTAGGAATGTTTAATTGTCATTTTCATTTTACACCATTCTCATTCCTCTTCCGGATCCATATTGCCATTGATCCTGATGCCCACAGATAGCTCCAGGGAATAATTAATGACTTTCTGCTCCGGATATACGATATCATTTCCCTGAAAATCCTGGCCGGCAAAACGCAACGAGTAGATTTGTTTCGAAAGATCAGGCTGCAATTGCAATTGCACAAAGCCCATATGAAAACCAAGAGGAATATTAACCCCGCCACCAATGTCCAAACCATAATTAAATCGTCTGACATACTCCCCAAAACCTTCAAAATAATTGGACAATTCATAATCTAAGGTGTATTCCGCCCTTAGGTCAAGGGAATAAAAATATCTTAATGTCGGTCCAAAACTTTTTCTTCCTCCCAAAGCAAATGAGATATTATGAAATTTGTTACGGATATTGAACCCGTCATAATTGATCCCATTTGCCGTGGTTCCAGCATTCACTCTTTGGCTTGAACCTCGTTGATGATATGCCAACTCTGCAAAAAAGGCAAAAGGTTTGCCCGGTTCATAAGACTCAACTGCGATGGCGCCGTGTATTCCTAATAAAGGTTGAGTGGATCCTATGCCATTCCACCTCTGAAATCCCAATGAAGGACCAGCTTTGTATGACCATATTGAGTATTGTGCTCGCAATTTATGGACGCCAATAAGCATAACCATGATCAAAAGTAAAGGCATTAATGATCTCACACATAAACATTTAATAAAAGCTGCAACCTTCATAATACTGTCATTTTTAAAAAATGGAAGATAGCAACTTTTTATTGCACCAGGGTTTCTTTTAGGGAATAATTAACTTTTATCAGGATCATCTTTTTTCAAAGGTGAAGCTACTTCAGAGTCCTTCCATCGTTTGGAATCAAGCAATGATCTTTGCAAAAGATACTCGATCTGACCGTTGAGGCTGCGAAACTCGTCCGCAGCCCATTTCTCCAAAAGCTTAAGTGTTTCCGGATTTATTCTGAGTACAAATGATTTTTTTGACACTAAATAGATTTATAGCTAAATTTTATAAAAGGATTAATGATTGAGCGTCCCGGCATTGATTACAGGGTGGATGGATCTGTCTGAACATAATACTACCATTAGATTGCTTACCATGGCTGCTTTACTATGTTCGTCGAAATCTACTATTTTTCCTTCCTGAAGCTTGGTCAGGGCGAGGTCTACCATTCCTACTGCGCCTTCAACGATCTTTTGTCTTGCTGCTACTATTGCAATGGCCTGTTGTCTCTGAAGCATGGCTCCCGCTATTTCCTGCGCATAGGCAAGATGGCTGATCCTAGCTTCGATTATTTTTATCCCTGCCATTTCAAGTCTGTCATGAAGTGCTTTTTCCAATTCATCATTGACCAATTCTGCTCCAGACAATAAAGTGAGGCCTGCATGAGAATCCTCAAACTGATCATAAGGATATTTGTTAGCTAATACCCGCACAGCAGCTTCACTTTGGATACGCACATAGTTGACATAATTATCAACTTCAAATAGTGCCTTAAATGTATCAGAAACCTGCCACACCAATACTGTTGCTATTTCTATAGGATTCCCCACACCGTCATTTACCTTAAGTTTTTCACCATTGAGGTTACGAGCCCTGAGTGTTAGTTTTTTCGCAAGATAAAAAGGATTGGTCCAGAAAAAGCCATTCTCTTTTATTGTTCCTACATACTTTCCGAAGAAAATGAGCGCAATTGCCTCATTGGGGTAAACGATCTTAAACCCGGGCAGGATAAATATGCTTATTACGATAAGTATAATAACAAGATACAATGGCGCGCTTTGAGTGACTATTGCATAGATAAGATATGCGATCAATGCAAAAAATACTATAAAGGCGATAAAGCCTGAAATTGGTTTTGTAAGTTTTTCTTTTAACATGATGTTTAATTTTAAAAGTAAAGATAGTATATTGATATCAATATGATATCATAAGTTGTTAATTTTATTTAAAGTTCCAAAATTCAGAATAATTTGTCGGGAAATAAAAAATTGTATCTTAGCAACTCAAAGAGTAAACATAAGGTCGTTTATTTGTTCATCATAAGGTAAGTAAATTGACCATTAAATATTTTCTATCGTATGGATCCATTGAAAGAGCTTTTCAAGGCGAAAGCTTTTCCTGTCAGGGATGAATTAAAGGCTGTTTTAAAAGAACATGGAGAGCTAAAGATTGCAGATGTAAAAGTCAATCAACTTATTGGTGGCATGCGAAGCATCAAATCAATGTTGTGGGAAACTTCCTTATTGGATCCGGAGGAAGGAATTCGGTTCAGAGGGTACTCGATCCCTCAGCTCATAGAAGCGCTTCCTAAAGCGGATAATGACACAGAACCCCTGCCTGAAGGCTTATTTTGGTTAATGCTGACAGGTGAGATCCCTGATAAGGAGCAGGTCAACTGGCTTAGTGCAGAGCTGGAGCGACGATCTGACGCAGGTAAAGAAGTATTTGATATCCTGAATTCATGTTCTAATGAGGTTCACCCTATGACGATGTTTAGCATTGCTGTCTTAGGAATGCAATCTTCCAGTATTTTTGCCCGGAAATATGACGAAGGCATGAATAAGGCCGATTATTGGGACGCTACCTATGAAGATACGCTCAATCTGATCGCAAAATTACCTTCCGTAGCAGCTTATATATATAGAAAGGTATTTCATGACGGCGCCCACATTGATCCTCAGAAAGGGCTGGACTGGGCTGCAAATTTTGCGCATATGCTCGGATTTGAAAGCCAGGATTTTAAAAGCCTCATGCGCTTATACATGACCATACATGCGGATCATGAAGGCGGTAACGCAAGTGCGCACGCTACTCACCTGGTAGGTTCCACTTTGAGCGATGCCTATCTTTCATTCAGTGGTGGTTTAAATGCCTTATCGGGTCCATTACACGGTCTCGCCAATCAGGAGGTAGTGAACTGGATCAACGAAATGGTGGAGAAGATCGGCAATAAAAAGCCCAGCAAAGAGCAAATATCTGAGTATGTCAATACTACCCTCGCAGCCGGACAAGTAGTACCTGGGTATGGACATGCAGTGTTGCGTAAGCCGGATCCAAGATTTTCCGAACAGAAAAGATTTGCTGAGCAATATATCAAAGATGATGATTATGTGCAGATCGTATGGAAAGTATTTGATGTCGTGCCGGGCATCCTGGGATCTCTTGGCAAAGTTGCAAATCCCTGGCCGAATGTGGATGCCCATTCCGGGGCCATATTGATCCATTATGGATTAACTGAAAGCAGATTTTATACCGTATTGTTTGGTGTCAGCCGTGCCTTGGGGGTATTGGCCCAACTATGCTGGTCGAGGGCTTTGGGCCTTCCGCTGGAACGACCCAAATCCATTACTTTCGAAAATGTAAAAGAATTTATAAATAACAATAATTCATAAAAAATTAATCTAAAAATGAGTATTCCTAAAGAATTAAAATACAGTAAAGAACATGAGTGGATCCGGGTAGATGGAAACATTGGTACGGTCGGAATTACTGATTTTGCTCAGGGTGAATTGGGGGATCTGGTATATGTGGATATCGACACTGTAGGCCAGGTGGTTAAAAAAGATGAAATATTTGGAACTGTCGAGGCAGTCAAAACGACTTCAGACCTGTTCCTACCCGTGACAGGTAAAATATTGGAGGTCAACAGCGAAATAACTGAGAGTGGTGGTGATGATCCGGGATTGATCAATTCATCGCCTTATGATGAAGGATGGATCGTCAAAATTGAGATCATGGATGCTTCAGAGCTGGATACATTATTAGACGGTGAGGCCTATGGCCAATTAATAAGCGGATGATCCAAAAATCATTTGACCGGCATCGATTTTTTCGGATAGTGACATGGTGCTGGTTACTTTTACTGACCGTTCTTTTATTATTACCGGGAAGGGATCTTCCCAGAATCAAACTTGATCTTATCGTACCAATAGATAAATTGGTGCATTTTATCTCCTTATTTATAGCCACGACTTCATTTTTATTGAGCATACATTGGGAAGAAAGCAGGCATAGAACTAAGATCGTCATAGGTCTGCTTGTTTATGCAATTATCATAGAATTTATACAAAGTTCCATCCGGACAAGCCGTGTTTTTGAGATCGAGGATATCATCGCCAACCTTTCAGGTGTCCTAAGTGCACTATTTTTGTATATCGGCATAGGAAAAATTGTAAAAAATTAACATTTCAACATGTTTATCCAACGCCTTTAATGTTCAACAGTACAAAATAAAAGCATACCTTTACCGAACTTTTCCAAATTGAATTGTAAATCTGTTAATTATTGAAGATTTTTTGTTGTTGTAATTTCCTATTCAACAATAAAATACGGAATCATTATTTTATTTCTATAAAAGTTTTTAAACTGATGCAAAGATTTTCCCTTCTTTTTATTGCTACCTTTATATTGGGCTATAGTGGCTTATCTCAGCAAATCAACATTACATGGAAACCGGTTTCTAAAAACCAATTACTTTCCAAAAGCATGACAGCTGATCAGGATGTTCCGCTCGAACATATTTATAATGTCGATTTCAATGCCTTGAATCAACAATTGTTAAATTTTGACATAAACCTGGAAGGTTCGATCCTGTTTGAATTACCTTTACCTAATGGACTTACAGAGACATTTAAGCTCTTTAATTCTTCCATTATGGAGGCCGGACTCCAGGCTAATAATCCTAATATAAGAACATTTATGCTCCGTTCTGTTAAGGATGGATCTATCACAGGCCGGGTAGGTATTTCACCTGAAGGATTTTATGGAATTATTGAAGTGGACGGAAGAGAGGTCCTGATCAATAAGATTTCTTCTAACGATAATAACCATTATTCATTTTTCGACCTTGCAGAGAGTTTAAGAGGTTCGGATAAAATAACAGCTCAAATCTGCGGTACCGATATGGACATCGCAGATCATAAGATAGCAGCTCCTGCAGTAGGAGAAGGCTTAGAAGAACGAAGTGAAGAAATAAGAATGAGGCATTTTAGGGTAGGGATAGCGGTGACGTCAAGTTTTTCCAAAGATGTAGGGGCAAATGCTACTTCTGAACAAGTGTTGGCAAAAGTGGTTTCTGTCATAAATAATGTCAATCTCAGATATAATAAAGATCATGGAATGCAACTGGATCTCATAGATAAGACCCCGACATTATTTAATCTGGAAGTGGCGACCGATTATTTCAATATTCAGACCAATAGTGGCCAGTTATTAGGTCCGAGTCAGGAGTTCTTTAATTCTAAGTTATTGTCTACAGAATATGATTTTGGTCAGACCTGGACGACCACATGCCTTGATGCAGGTGGTGTAGTAAGCGGATCAGCCTGTAATAATGGCAGTAAGGCAAGAGGAGTTTCTTGCGGCCCTAATAATGTCGGATACTTTCTATCAACAGTGAAACATGAGATGGGCCATCAATTCAGTGCTAGTCATACTTTCAATTCGTGTAACGGTTCTACCCAGTTAGCTACTGAGGGAGCATATGAGCCGGGTAGTGGAAGTACCATTATGTCCTATGGTGGAGGTTGCGGTCCTGACAATATTGGGAATGGTAAAGACGATTATTTTCACATCATAAGCATACTCCAAGTAAGAGGGCATCACGTTGCATATCCAAACTGTGGAACCTTTGGAACTGAGATCAATCATACGCCGGATCCAGTTTTGCCCGGATATCACCCCTCCCTGCTGACTATCCCTATGGACACTCCCTATGAACTTATCGGCACAGCTACAGACCCTGACAATGATGCACTCCTATATAATTGGGAGCAATTCGATGCAGGATCAGGTGAACCACTGGGAACGAACTTTGCTTCAGGCCCCCTGAACAGATCATACCCGCCTTCAGCAAAAGGAAATATCCGTATGATACCTAGGTTAAACAGTCTTATAAATGATGTTTTCGATATAGCTGACAGATTACCTTTAGCTACCAGGGAAATGAACTGGAAGTTTGTGGTTAGGGATTATAATATAAATGCAGGCGGGGTCTCCACAGCAGATTTCAAATTCTTAGTGGATTCTAATGCGGGTCCATTCAAATTTACTTTCCCTGCTAAGACCACAGATACGATCTTTGCTGTGGGTCAATATGTGGAATTACACTGGGATGTGGCCAATTCAGATAAAGCCACGGTAAACAGTAAATTTGTTGATATCTTTTATTCAACAGATGGAGGTACCAATTTTACAGATACCCTGGTCCTTGCCACTCCCAATGACGGTTCAGAATATGTGATGATCCCTGCAAAAGCAGTCAATGCCAGATTTAAAATAAAAGGCACTAAAAGTATATTTTTAGACATTTCCCGAAGAGCTTTGAGGGCCAATGAACCTTTGGAGCCCGGTTATTCCTATGATGTATATCCGCACAATGCCTTATTGTGTCCTGCTGATCCCAAGACCTTTATTATAAAAGGCATAACCTGGAAAGACTTTAACTCTCCTGTAAAAGTGGAGCTCGTGGATGGATGGCCTCTCAACGCCATTGTTACTTTGAACAAGACTGATCTTGTACCTGGTGAGGATATTATACTTACTATAGACACAAAAAATGTAAATGAAGCAGGCTTTTTTACAATCAGGATCAGAGCTGTATCTGCAGGTATGGACACCCTCTGGAGATTTATAATGATCGAAGTATTGCCGGCTTCGCTTCAATTTACAGGAGCTATCAATCCTGTACCGGGCACCGTCAATGTTCCTCAGGTACCATCTTTCGCATGGTCTCCGATACCGGGAGCTGATATCTATCAGTTTGAATTATCTTCCGATCCTAAATTTTCAAATATCGTAGATTCTTATAGCGGGACCAACACCTTTTTTAATACCGTATTAGTGCTTGCACCGGGTACAATATTTTACTGGAGGGTGAGGGCGACCAACAGATGTTATGACGGGCCGTGGTCCACATTGAACACATTCCAGACCATTCTTTATGAATGTAATACAATATCAGCCCTGGGATTACCGAAGGCGATCTCTAGCAATATTAATACTCCGCCCGTAGAAATTAAATTCGATATATCTAATAAGGTAGGCATCGTAGCAGACATCAATGTCAAAAATATAAATATTGCACATGGCGATATTTCAAAATTAGAAATATCTGCAAAAGCACCATCCGGAAAGACTGTTGTCCTGATGAGCGAGCGATGTGCAGGAATTTCAGGGATGAGTACGTCTTTCGATGATTCATCCCCTCTTGCTATCAATTGTGGTCAGATCAAGGCAAACAGGACATTTCAACCCGGTGAGCCGTTGAGTGGTTTTATAGGCGAACAGGTGCAGGGCGACTGGTCAGTGTTAATAACTTCAAAAAAAGGAGGATCTTCCGGCAACATAAATACCCTTGATTTTGAGCTCTGTGCAAGTGTCTCCAGTTCTCCTATTGTGAAGATCAACAATAATTTATTTAAGGTCAAAACAGGATTCCCTCAGGTACTTGAAAACAAAGACCTGAAATATGAGTCTGACCAGACCACCGAGGATAAATTGACTTATGTGTTAATTTCAGAACCGAAACATGGTTACTTTACCGTATATGGGCAAAGGATCGACGTCGGAGGTACTTTTGTTCAGGCATTTTTGAATGATTGGGCTGTATATTATGTGCCATTTGACAATATTTATGAAGGTCCGGATAAGGCTATATTTGTAGTAAAAGATGATAAATTTGGCTACCGGGCACCTGAAACACTGCACATTGATATCAATGATGCAAATATATTATCAACAACTCCCCCTGTCAAGGATATATCCGATCTCATACGCATATATCCGAATCCCACAAAAGACCAGATCACAATAGATATGACATATTTTAAATGGTCAGGTTCCGGGAGATTAAATATTGTAGACATATCAGGCAGGAACGTGATAACAAAAACATTGGTTAAGGGTGCAACGTCCATCAACCTGGATATGGGACAGCTCCCCTCCGGCATTTATTTTGCCAAAATTGTTTCGGGTAATTATGTTGCGAAACAAAAATTAATTAAAATTTAAAACTTTCTGATGACCTTTATTAAAATATGTTTTCTTTTATTTTTTCTTATCCCTTTAAGTTTACTTGGCCAGATGAATTCTGTTCAATGGCATGAATTAGAATTCACAAATGTATTGTCTGCAAGATCTGACAGTGAACTTATACTGCCCGGGGACACGAAGGTGTTTACAACTGAATTAAGTAAGCTCAATGACATTCTACAGAATGCCAGAACTGATCATAATTATGTTATCCATCTTCCTGTAGGTACAGACGGTGCGGTAGAAGCATTTTTTATTAATTATGACCCGGTGATGGGACCTGATAATCAGCAGAAATATTCTTCCATACTGACCTTCATTGCAGTGGCAGTGGATGGTTCAGGGAAGTCCGGCAGGATCGGTATTTCTAAAACCGGGTTTTATGGCATATTCGAGGAAGAAGGAGACCAGACCATGTTACGACATGGAAATGGACTCGACAACGACAAATTTTTTGTTTATTCTTTAGGCAGAAAAATGGCCCTGATAGATCCGACCCGGTTGGGAGTATGCGGTACAAACGATGAGGTTCGCCCTACCATGGAACCGGGACCAATACAAGTCAGGAATGAGGAACGCAGAATGCGGCATTTTAAGCTTGCTATTTCCTGTACCTCCGGATTTGCATCTATAGTGGGAGGAACTGAGGAAGCTGTAATGGCTAAAATAGTTCAGTCAGTCAATTTATTAAACCTTAGGTACAATGTGGATTTTGGCTTCCATATGGACCTGATCGATAATAATGAAAGGTTATTTAATCTCTCAGCAGCAACCGATTATTTTGTAGATCAAAGCAAAGGATTGGGACTGCTTGGCCAAAACCAGGATTTTGTGGATAGTATATTGTCCTCTAATGAATATGATCTAGCACAGGTTTTTACTAAGAATTGCACTGATGTAGGTGGTGTAGTATCAGGCAGGGCATGTAGCAATAATTCAAAAGCAAGGGGAGTATCTTGCAGAAGTAGTGACGAAGATTATTTTTTTACAACTTTCAAACATGAGATGGGACATCAATTTGACGGTGGCCACACTTTCAATGCCTGCAACGGAAGCTCACAATACAATCCTGATTCTTCATACGAACCCGGTGCCGGAAGCACTATTTTATCTTATGGTAATAATTGTGGTGATGACAATGTAGGCGAGAGAAAAGAATATTTCCATGTGATCAATATTATTGAAATGACCAGATATGCCACTGAAGTGGAAGCATTATGCGGTACATTTGGACCGGATATCAATCATGCGCCTGTTGCATCAGTATCGTATCCGGACGGATCATTGACGATACCAATTCTGACAGCTTTTGAGCTGGTAGGTTCTGCAAAAGATATTGATGCAAATATCCTGACTTACAATTGGGAACAATTCGATCTTGGAAAGGGGGAACCCCTAGGGACAAACTTTGAGACAGGGCCTTTATTTTCAACTCAGGAACCACGAAACTCAGGCTCCACAAGGCTATTTCCAAAAATAGCCGATGTGTTGAGTGGTCTTTATACTAAATCTGAACGTCTTCCGGAAGTTAGCAGGGAACTTAACTTTAAGATGACAGTAAGGGATAATGATCCTAAAGCAGGGGCTACGGATATAGCCAGCTTTAAATTTGAATCAACATCGGACGCCGGACCCTTTAAGATCACTTTTCCAACAAAGGGAATTGATACCATTTTCGAATTAGGTCAGTATGTATTGGTCCAATGGGACGTTGCCAATACAGATATCGCCCCTGTTCATTGTAATTATGTGAATATCATCCACTCTACCAATGATGGATTGACATTTAATGATACCCTGGTAATAAAAACCCCAAATGATGGTAGTGAATATATTATGATGCACAGAACGGCCTCCAAAAGCAGGATCAAAATAAAAGCAGTCGACAATATATTCCTTGATATTTCAAGAAAAGGTTTTAGGATACTTACTCCATCAACACCCGGCTTCTCTGTGGACGCCTTTCCGCATGATGGCATTGTTTGTAAAAACTCAATTTACGATTTTACTCTTAGATCTATTTCATGGCTTGATTTTAAAAGCCCGGTTAAAATAGAGATTGTGGATCCCGGGAATCCTGAATTTGAAGTTACTACGAGTGTTGATTTTTTTACGCCCGGAACGCCACTGATTTTGAGTATAGATACCAAAGACATAGCTGAGACGGGAACTTACATTATAAAATACCGGGCAGTAGCTGAAGGCCACGATACGCTCTGGAGGTCAGTCAGGCTGACAATCAGTTCCGATGCACAGGAATTTGCAGGATTTATTTCGCCTCAAAATTTAGATCAGAATGTAGAATTTATGCCCACATTTGCATGGAATGAAACAAATGGTTCTGATGCTTATCAATTCGAACTAGCTACAAATCCTGCTTTTGATCAGGAGGATATTATTTATAAAATTCAGCTTACTGATAATCAATTTGTAGTACCATTTTTTCTTGACATAAAAACTATTTATTTCTGGAGAGTCCGATCCATGGGATCTTGTGGTTGGGGTAGATGGTCCCGGACAGCGATCTTCCGGACAGCCTCTGCTCAGGGTCCGAATACATTGGAACAGATCAATAAACTGTTGATCACAGTAAAAACAAATACATCCAAATATATTACTCACGAGGATCTTTATCACAGATCTTTAGAATTGCCGGTTGAAAATTTAGTCTATACACTTATTACAATACCAGCGCATGGAGTCATCGATCTTAATGGTATTGACCTGAGGATTGGCGACACATTTACACAACAAGATCTCGATAATAATAATGTAATATTTGAAGCGACTGATGAAAATTACGAAGGCAATGACCAGTTTGATTTTCTTGTAAATGATGCTATTTCATCATTTTTTGGACCTTCTACTTTGAATATTGATATCAGTGATCAACATCCGGCTTCCACGCAACAATCCGATATAAGCATGGATGATCAGATAATCCTGATGCCCAATCCTTCGCATGAAAACTTTACCATAGCATATAAAGGAAAGCTTCAGTTAAAGGATGTCTCAATTCAGGTATTTTCTGTGAATGGGCATCAGGTTTGGGGCGAAATCCATACCGGAATATGGAATAACAGCGCAATCAGTTTGGGATCAGTAGCTTCGGGGACTTACTTCATCGTGGTGAAATCTGGAAATTATATTTCAAAAAAGAGGTTGGTCAAATTGTAAAAAATTATATTTGCCCCTGCAAAACAAATAGAGCATCTAAGTATGTAAAAGTAGAAAGACCTGATAGGACATCCAATTTAATTAAAGGGAAATAGAAACAATGTCCTACTTTCAACTGCTATTTGGATTATTTATCTGGTAATATGTTTAGATCAAAATATTTTTGGCTTCATGTAGGCTTAGTTTTGCTGGCAATATGTCTGCTCATAGCCGGGGTATTTTCAATATTAAATATCTATACACATCATGGTGAGAAGATACCAATTCCCAAGCTAATTGACCTTAATTTATCTCTAGGAGAACAAATGTCGGAAAAATCCGGATTTGAACTGATCGTGTCAGACTCTGTATTTGTAGTTGGTAAACAAGGAGGTATCATTGTTGCCCAAAGTCCTATCCCCGGTTCCTTTGCTAAGAAAAGAAGAAAGATCTACATAACGATCACCAAATTTTCAGCAGAAATGGTGTCAATTGGAAGCCTTCCTGCGTTGTACGGTAAAAGCTACGAACTGAAAAAAAAGGTCCTGTTGGATGGCTTTGAAATAAGGTCGGCCATAGCCGGATATCAGTTTGACAAAGGAGACCCGGGGCAGATCCTCAAAGTTTTATTAGGCACAGACACCATTATCGATCATAATGGCATGAATGAAAGTATAAATATACCCAGAGGAGGAACACTACGTTTTATTTTATCTTCCAAAGAAGGTGGCAAGGTCGAAGTACCGGATCTCGTCTGTAAATCTTATGATGAAGCCATGTTCCTTACAGCTAGCAATGTTCAGCTGATCATAAGGTCAGGAGAAGGCAGTGAATTCATCATAAGCCAGGAACCTTCTTTTTCGCCCGGCACAACCATTAACAGGGGAGACTCCATATTCATAGACCTGTCGGACACCAAACCTCCTTCTTGTCCTGAAAGTATTGAATAGCTTTATAGTAGATTGCAACAATTTGTCCGGCCAATTCGTTTTCATAAAAAATTATCCAGGAATGATTCGTTTTTCACTATTTGTGTTTATTATATTTTGTTCATTTTCTTTTTCAATTCAGCTTAATGCCCAGGTGGTCTTTTCAAACCTCACCGACAATCCCGCATTAAGTATTAATGATGGCCTGGAGGAGCGTGATTACATATCCTCACAGAGGATCGTGCTAATCGCAGGCGACACACAGACCGTTTGCATCGTGCGACCTGATCTGGATCTGTTTGACACACTTATATATGTCCAGGGAGGAGTTTCCACAAATTTTGAAGTCCGGACAGCGTTCAATTGCATTACGATCAATGCCTTGGAAGATGCATCCACTGAAGTGGCTACATTGTCATTTCAATATATTACTGCATCAGGAGTTATCCTAGATTATAAGGTTTATCTGGAGATCGCTGAACCATTGAATTTGCCATTCTTTGATGATTTTTCTTACAATTCAAAAGTACCCGATCCTGACCTATGGGTGGACAGGAATGTATTTGTCAATAATACAATGGCATTAGAACCGCCAAGCATCGGTGTAGCTACATTCGATGGCCTTAATTCCAACGGAACACCATATGGAGGAGGTTTTTCAAGAGCTGATTACCTTACTTCGACCCATATAGACCTTTCTGTTGTCAATACAAATGATATAGTCTATCTGAGTTATTTTCTACAGCCCAAGGGAAATACATACAACCATCAATTGAGGGACAGCATAGAAATTGAATTTAAAAAGACAGACGGTACCTGGGTAAAAGCTGCCTCTCACAAAGGCATCGATCCATCATATCCCTCAAGTTATATTCCACCTTTTCAACAATACAGTATTATCGTTGATCAGAAATATTGGCATAATGGGTTTCAATTCAGGTTTGTCAATTACAATTATCGCCAGGGTATTTATTCTACGTGGCATCTGGATTATGTGAAAATGGCTGTCAACCAGATCCCTTCTCTCAATCTCAATGACATAGCATTTGTGACTCCTCCGAGCCGTCTTTTGAAAAGCTATTCAGCTATCCCTTATAAACAATTACATGGATACGAAAATGAAGAACTGGCCAATACAACTGAAATTCAGATCTACAACCATTTCCTTGAAAATCCGGAGGACATTTTTAATACAAAACTGATCATCGAAGAATTAACTACAGGCACGCTCATCCTTGAAAAAGAACTCGTGAATACCGTTCCACAATTAAATCCTGCTGTGGGTTTGAACAAATTTGTAAATCCTTTCGATGTATCTCAGATAGCCGAAGAGATAGCTTCTGTACCTGCGGGCCAACTTCCATTGATCTTCAGGACCACTTATAGTTATGACCAGGACCAGGAGATTCCTGCCTTAAAACGTAATAATACGACATCCAGCCTCACGGAAGTGGGATATACTATGGCATATGATGATGGGACAGCAGAATTAAACATTGCTGCTGAAGCAAATAATAGCATCAAATCTCAGATCGCTGTAAAATTTCATTTGAATGAAGGAGACAGTTTGAGAGCTGTACAATTTCATTTCCCAAGATTGTTTGATGATGTCAGCAAACAACTGTTCAATATCAAGGTTTGGGTAGGCGACCTCAATCATGAGATCGCTGATTATACATATCAGTTACAAAAGCCTATCTATGCAGATGGGTTGTTTGATACCCTCCAGGGATTTACAACTTACCCACTTGTTGATGATTTGCAAAACAACATTCCTAAGCCCCTTTACATACCTGCCGGTGATTATTATATTGGCTGGCAGCAGTTTACGGTTTCTTCCACTGGTCAATATATTCCTGTGGGATTTGATAGAAATTATATTGGTGGCGAATTCCTTACTTTTTATAAATCATCAGGTGACTGGCAGTCGCTGGATCAGTTATCCACTTCTCCATTGTTGAAAGGTATTCCGATGGTCAGGGCCAAGTTTCAGAATTCTTTACTTACTTCCAAAACAGATGATCTGAAATCAATCGCTGAGATCAATTTTTACCCGAACCCTACCACCGGACTTATCTCAATTGATAAAACCAGAGAACTCCCGGCCGGTAGCAGATATATTGTCTATAATGCAATTGGCAACAAGGTTTTATCCGGAACTATTAAACAGGATATTGATCTTTCTTCTTTCTCAGGCAATCTGTTCTATGTGCATATCACAGGACCTGATGGCAGTGTTCTTGGGTTGTCGAAGATCCTGAAGGTTAATTAAAGAGGTTATTTCGCAGAGTTACGCTAAGTAAAGCAAAGTTGCGCAAAGGTTTTAAAGGCAAAGTAAAACTTTGCACACACACCGACGTAGGCACAGCCTACGCCGAACACAAACCAACTTTATTATTACTAAATAAGAAAATAAACGTAAGTTGAGCGTAGGCTGCGCCTACGTTCGAGTGTCATCAAAATTCTATTTTGGGCAAAGTTTCCAATGTTTCGTTAAGGACTTTTTTCTGACTTTTTCAGACTCTCTATGACTTTCTTTGACTTCAGAATGTAATCATCTCCACCACCTTCTTCCATATCTCATCGTGAATTTCATTTTCAGAAAGGCTTCCATCGAGGATTACAATGTTCTCACCATCATTGGTGATCTCAAAAGCATTCAGAAATTCCTCGTGTGTCTTGATCTGTTTGTCTTTATTTTCAAAAATATCAAGTTTTTCACGTGAACCCTGTAAACGTTGAAGGCTTATTTCCGGATCCACATTTAAGTAAAACGTGATATCCGCCTTCAAAAAACTTTTACATAAACTATTGGCAGCGATTAACCAGTTCAATGAAACAAATTCTCCCTGAAATGCATAACTCGAATAATAATAGCGACTGGAGATGACATGATACCCATCATTTAATTTCGCAAGCATTCCATCATGTTTATGTGTGATATGGTCAAGCCTGTCAGCAAGATATAATGCTGCAAGTGCAGCAGGATCCATTTCGATCTCTCTATTCAACACGGAGCGTATCATCCTGCCTATCACACCATCAGTAGGCTCATGGGTCACTACCGAAGCCTTTCCTTCTGCCTTAAACTTATTGTGCAACATTTCGATCTGTGTGCTTTTACCGCTTCCATCTATGCCTTCTATGACAATGAATATAGGTCGGGACATATAATTATTTTTAAAGTTCGTTTATAAAAGTGAAGGGCCAAAACATGATGCCTATCTAAAAAAATATTTATTTTTGGTGATAACAATTGCCAAAGATATAACTTAGCACTGAGTAGTTGTTATGAGAGATGATTTCAATTTAAAATAAATGATCGTTAATTGTGAAATAATGGGACGAAACAGCTCCATCGATCTTGACCGGCCGATAGACCTGTCTATTCCTTTGAAAAATGGATTTCCTCAGGTCAATTGTTTCGACGCACCTTTGTTTTCAGCATTTCCTGTTAGGAGCGGATCATTTGTGGGCAGTACGCTGCATGGTTCTCCTGTCAATTTTTACAACATAAACATTAACCCACATGGCAATGGTACACATACAGAATGTGTCGGACATATCGCCACAGAGCCTTATTATATCAACGAATGTTATACGCCCCGGTTGCATCTGGCCCAAGTCATCAGTCTTTATCCTCAATTGGAAGAAAACGGAGATAAAATAATTCCTTTGCAACATTTGGAACAATTATGGGATCATAAAGGAGAAGAAGCTTTGATCATAAGGACATTGCCCAATGACGTGGATAAACTTACTAAAAACCATAGTGGCAGCAATTCACCTTATTTTACTGAAGAAGCGATGCAATACATAGTGGCTAAAGGTATTAGCCATCTGTTGACAGATCTGCCCAGTGTAGATAGGGAGCATGATGAAGGAAAAGTGAAAGCGCACAGGATGTTCTGGAATTATCCGGGAGATGCAGTGAGAAATGATGCAACCATTACAGAGCTAATATTTGTACCGGATGTTATAAAGGATGGAATTTATTTATTAAGTTTACACTTATTAAACATACAATTGGATGCGTCTCCCAGCCGTCCGCTATTATACGAGATAAATTTAAAATGAATATTTCAACGGAATATGACCATTCTATTTTTGATCAGTTTCTGGCCATCGAATCAGGAGCTCATCGGGAAATTGTTCATTTCTATGAAGATCACCGGGACCAGCTAAATACGCTTGATACACTAAAGAGATTTGAGATCCAGGTATGTTATGTGGAAGCTTTGTTTGAAATGGGTAAGTACAAGGAAGTACTTTTCAATATTGATGACACGATAGAAACAGCAATAGTTTTTGATTATTCCCGACTGTTTGGCGTGGACATTTATTTTAACTTATTATTGAAAAAAGCAGTGGCATTGTTTCAACTGCATAAGGTGGAGGAATCTTCAATTTTGACAAAGCAACTATTATCCATGAGCCCGGAGGAGCCCAATGTTCGCTTTTTCTTTAAAGAGATTCTGCTGTTCCAATGCAGGAAATTAGTATTGCCCACGAGGGTATTTTTTATATCAGGTTTGATTACGACCACATTTTTAATGGCATTTGAATTACTGGTCATTTGGCCATTTTATGAAGAACTGGGGCCCACCATTACGAAGATCAGGAATTTACTTTTTTTATTTTCAGTGCTTATATTTATCTCCGGTGAAGCATCGAGATTTTTGTTGATGGAATGGCAATCATTTATGCATTTCAATTTTGTAAAAAAACACAATGTCATCAAGAAGAAAACAGCTCCTCAGATCCCTTCTTTCAGGCATCAACGTTAGACAAGACAAAAAGTAAGAATATTTTAACAGAGCCCTTTCAACAATTTAATTCTGGATTAAAAATTTACAGATTAACTATTTAAAAGAATTATAAAAATTGAAATAGTCATCGCTAAAGTTCCTATCTCACACTTACTGATGGATTAGTTCAGGATGTTTTATATTATAACATTCTTGCTGATTTTAGCAATTATTTTGTTTTGAATAAATTAAATACAAAAGATGTAAATCGGCTGATGTTTCGGTGCACTGCACCTTTATTTTATTTATAACCAAAGTTCTATAAATGTTTCGGTGCGCTGCACCAGGTTGTCACTGAAGGATTCTTCTAATATTTGCATTACCTTCTAAATTCATTATATAAAAGATACTCACTTCCTTTTCTTTTCAAATAATACTCTTCACCCCTCTTTCACAAACCTTCATACCTTATCTTTGTTCCTAAATTGCTGAAATAGGCAAATAAGGAAGACCTCTTGGAAAAACATAATCATATATACGATGCTGATGGAAATCAGCTCTGCTGTACCCTTGAAGAGAAGATCAATAAGGAAGTTGATCGCAGCTCTATGAGGGAATCCGCAGATGATGACTGTTGCAGCCACCATGATACAAAGAGCCCTGAACAAGTACGACCACAAATGCATGATAATAGTCATGACCACGATCATGAGCATGGAGATGGCATATTGAGTATTTTCAGGACCTCAGGGATCAGCCTGTTCCTGTTATTGGCCGGATTGGTGCTCGACCATCTGGTACATCCTTTTTGGTTTAAAGACTGGATCAGGATACTTTTTTATTTAAGTGCATATTTACCCGTCGGTTTACCGGTGTTAAAAGATGCATGGAACAGTATATCGAAAGGTCAGTTTTTCTCTGAATTTTTCCTCATGGGTATTGCCACGATCGGTGCATTTGCAATTGGTGAATATCCGGAAAGTGTTGCCGTCATGTTGTTTTATACGATCGGGGAGGGATTTCAGATGCTCGCTGTCAAAAGAGCTAAATTCAATATTCAGACCCTATTGGATCAGCGGCCTGATGAAGTGACTTTAATAATTAATGGTATATCTACTGTTATAAAAGCCGTGGATGCGCGCATTGGTCAGATAATTCAGTTAAAACCCGGTGAAAAATCGGGATTGGACGGGTTACTCCTAAGCGAATCAGCCTGGTTCAATACTGCTGCCCTTACTGGTGAGAGCGTCCCTGTTGCTAAAAAACAAGGAGAAGCAGTTCTGGCCGGTATGATCAATCTCAATACAGTGGCTCAGATCAAAGTTACTACAGCTTACGAAAACAGTAAACTTTCCCGGATACTTGCCATGGTAAGGGAAGCATCCGGTCGGAAGGCCCCTACAGAATTATTTATCCGTAAATTTGCAAAGGTTTATACACCTATTGTTGTAGGACTGGCTGCAGCCATATGCCTTTTACCTGTCTTATTTGTGGATGATTATGAATTCCGGACATGGTTGTACAGGGCACTTATCTTTTTGGTTATTTCCTGCCCGTGTGCCCTCGTGATAAGCATACCATTGGGTTATTTCGGTGGAATCGGAGCAGCGAGCAGGAACGGTATCCTTGTAAAAGGTGGAAATTTCCTGGATGTGCTTGCAGGAGTAAAACATGTGGTGATGGATAAGACAGGTACACTTACCGAGGGTGTTTTTGAAGTCCAGGATGTAAATATTATCCCTCCATTTGATGAAAATACGACACTTCTGATGGTCAATGCATTGCAAGACAAAAGCAGCCATCCCGTAGCATCTGCTATCCGTCAGTATGTCAAAGTTGTTAACGATGAATCCGAAGTTAGTGAAGTTGAAGAAATAGCAGGACTCGGACTTAAAGGACAAGTTGGTGGAAAAAACCTGTTGACTGGCAATTTTAAATTATTGGATAAATATAGTGTACCTTATCCTGCAGAGATCCATCAGATCACAAACACTGTAATAGCTATTGCTATTGAAGGTGAGTATGCCGGATATCTGACTATATCTGACAAGATCAAGAATGATTCAAAACATGCAATTGAGCAATTGCATGTTATGGATATAAAGACTACCATGTTGAGTGGTGACAAGTCCGCAGTGGTTCAATCAGTAGCATCCTCATTGGGCATAACCAACTCATTTGGCGATTTGTTGCCGGAAGATAAGGTGAACAAAGTCAAGGAACTGAAAAAACAAGAAACGGTGGTGGCATTTGTGGGTGATGGTGTCAATGATGCACCGGTGATGGCATTGAGTGATGTAGGAATAGCGATGGGAGGACTTGGGAGCGATATGACTATTGAGACAGCTGATGTGGTCATTCAGGATGATAACCCCGGTAAGATCGCTATGGCAGTGCGTATCGGAAAACAAACAAAACGCATTGTCTGGCAGAATATCTCAATGGCTTTTGTGGTAAAAGCTGTGGTACTGATCATAGGAGCAGGAGGACTTGCGACGATGTGGGAAGCAGTATTTGCTGATGTTGGAGTGGCCTTGCTGGCGATATTCAACGCTGTCAGGATACAGAATATGAAATTTTAGAAATTATTTCATGGAGTAGATTAGTCTCCCAGTAGAAAATTAAGAGGGACATAATAAAATAAATTGCAAAAACGTTCTTAAATACGTACTTAAAAAGTAACTTTGTATTATGAAAGTAATTAATTTCACTGAATTGAGATTGAACCTTAAACATTGGCTTGATTCTGTTGTAGATGATGTAGAAGAGGTTATTGTAAAAAGAAAGGATCAAAAAGATCTTGTTATAATTTCTCTGGAAGAGTATAATGCGCTGGTTGAAACCAATTATTTATTGTCGGGCAAAAACCGGGATATTTTATTAAAATCCGTTGAAGAATATAGGTTAAATAAAAAGTTGTATAAAGACCTGATCGAAGAATGAAACTGGCGTGGTCGATCGCAGCATGGAACGATTATTTATACTGGCAGCAAACAGATAAAAAGAAGATAGTAAGAATTAATGCGCTCATCGCAGAGACTCTCCGAAATCCTAAAGATGGTATAGGCAATCCCGAACCATTAAGACATGAGTTAAGAGGTTTTTGGTCCAGGAGAATAGATAAAGAACATCGTTTGGTTTATACTTTTGATAATGAAGAAGTGTTTATAATGGCATGTCGTTATCATTATTAGTTTTATTTTCTCAATTAATTATGACCCAATTGTTGGCATAATGACCAACTTGATTCTTTTAACTTATCTATCATAAAATGCTTACTTTCTCTGAAGAATGATCATTTTACCGTTATTGCTCTGAATAGATAAATTACCTTCATCCACTAAATACTTTCCTAAGTTTTCTGCCGGATAATTATCAGTGGTGGATATTATGTAAATAGAATCACTCGCAGTGTACCAGGATTTTCCTTTGACGGGTGTTAATGTACCCTGTTCATCATTGTTGGATATTATACTATAACTTCCATTCACATTGAAGAAAAGGTATTTATTTCTCGAAAAGATATCAGGAGCCTTTTTATTATTGATGTTTTTTATCTCCCACATTCCAAAGACCTTATCGTCATGCATGGATGTACTGGTCTTTGGATTAATCTCCTGTCCGGAAGATGTGTTATCAGCAACACCTGTCACTGTGTCCTTTACCCGAGCTTCATTTGAAGTAGATCTGTTGATAAAGACTTTTTTAAAAGGAATAGGGAATGGAGCACTTTTCTGCGGTTTCAGCATGGTCATCATCACTACAAGTGTATCAATATGAAAAGATCCTTCTATGTCAAAAACAGCTGTGCCGGATGTATCCCGGGCCTGACCTTTAAAAACATCAGAAGTAACATCAGCTTTGATCTCAAAATTATTGCCACGGTCAAAGATCGTCCCCTCCAGTTTATTATTGTCAAGTGTCTTGAGAAACATGCTCAGCTTATTTCCCCTTATGTCTCCGACATAGGTGCCTCCGAAATCCACTGTTTTTTCTGTCTTACACGCCATCAGGAAGCATAGTAAAAGCAACAAATAAGTCGTCTTCATCATATTAGATTAACTAAAGATTCTGAAAAATGATATTTTAATATTGATTGAATGTTTCATCTGTGCAGTGGGAAAGAATGAGCGTTATCCCGCATTTGCTGCGGGATTACAGAGCCTTGAATTTCTTTGTTACTTTCTTTCTTCAAGGAAAGAAAGTAAAGATAATCCTACTAAACAATCAAATGCCAAAACATGAATATAATTCTATTAACGCTATGTTTTATCGGCTTATGAAAAATCCACTTGTTTTTATAAACGATCCGCCTGTGATCCTCAACATATATAGGCCGTTGGAAAGCGAATCCACACACATCGTGATTTGTTTATCACCCGTCCCAAAGAGCTGATTTTTTTCCAACATCACCTTACCCTTCACATCCAGAACAGATAATTGCAGATCAAGACTTGCAGTCAAGCCCTTTACTTCCACATTGAGTTCATTTTTAACCGGGTTTGGGAATATTGTAAACTCAAACAATGGTTGGATAATATCTTTAGAAGACAGTACAGTTGCCAGGTCCACAGTTTGAGATGTGGCATTAATAGGTTTAGCGATAGTAGCAAGAGTTGCTATACTTGCCTTGGCAATATTGGATAAAAACTCAAAATTGATCGTACTAATGACATCATTGGGTGTGTGATAATTGTGGTTTCTTGTATCAGCGCCATCAGTGATCATGATTGCTTTGTAGCCTTTATCCCAGAATGGAGCGTGGTCACTCCTTCGCAGGTCCGGTGCAATAGTCCCTGTACCCGGGACGACCAGACTGATGAGTTTCAGTTGCGGAACATAAGTAGAAACTGACTGGTTAAATGTGGCATTGAGCGAAGCTGAAGCGGCATTGCCACAATTTATAACAAAGTTTCCACGGTTCTGATCATTGATGATCTGTGCCACCTGGGATGGAAACAAGAATTCAAATCCATTAGGAATAGTCTGACTATTAGGTTCGTCAGAATAATACCCGATCATTTCAAGATTGATAAGGCCCACGATGTTTTCCCCGATCTGAATTCCACTATTAACATATTTGTTACTACCTATCAGGCCGGCTTCTTCGAGGTTAAAATTGGTATATTGAATATTATTCTCAAAATAATAACCCTTCAAGACCCTCATGGCTTCGAGGACGCCAACTGTTCCTGTGCCGTTGTCATCTGCCCCGGGAGCGTCATCCACCGTATCAAAGTGACCATTGATAAGGCATAAATTGTCATTGTTCAGGCCTTCCTGGTGACCTATGAGGTTATTATAAAATGTATTGTTGTGCAGAAATGCGTGGTGGCGGACAGTCACTCCTGCCTGGTTCATCCTTGCTGTGATATAATTTTCTACTTCCAGTAGTTTCTGAGGATTTTCTACAGGATGGCGTACACCCACTATGGCTTCCAGATTAGCCCGAAGAGAATCAGGATTTACCTTAGCCACCATGTCTGCAATTGAAGGGCTGTGGCGGTCGTAGGCAATGACTTTTATTTTTATATTACTCAGATCTGTGCCGTCGGCATAGACCCATGAGATGGTTTTATTGTTGCCAGTGAATACCGGGAAGCCGATGTCTCCTGTCGGGTTATCAGTGCTCGTGGATTTGAATTTCGCTCCGTTGGTACTTTGCTGGAGTTCGATATGGATGGAGTCACTTTCAGAGTCATTGACATCGTAAGTAATTGTCAGCGTATGATTGGGCGCGTCATTGACTACGTGGATATTGTTAACAAGAGGTGCAGAATTCTGACCGGCTACTTTATATGAGCAAATTAAAAGGAGTGCAAAACAAATTATATTTTTCATTGGTGTGGATTTAATAGGCTGCTAAATTAAGCAATAATGAGGAAATGGGTATAATTGATATCCACGGTTTTTAGGGGCACGAGATACAATCTCCCGCCAGCTCACGCCAACTTGGGAAAAAATCAGGAGACTTTCGCCAACATTATTTTTGAATGTAACTTTCATGAGAGGAAATTGCTTCTCGGCTTCTGACATCTGTCGTCTGACTTCTGATCCCTTCCCTAGAATCTAGTATCTGTTTTTCTTGATAAAAATGTACCTTTGCGCCTTAATTATCCAATTTGATATGAGAGATAAAGTAACAGATATTGACGAACTGAAGAAGATCGCTTCCCAGGTGAGACGCGACATACTTCGTATGGTTTTCAACGCTTCCAGCGGACATCCGGGAGGAT
>JAYUWT010000400.1:0-8858 GCA_043753405.1 Saprospiraceae bacterium
CATCAGATTGTAATTCCTGGTCCCTGCCAAAACTCATAGAAATATTGGATGCCACTACCTGTCCTATCTGAGCCACGCTCATGTCACCTCCGGCACCTATGGCAGCGGAACTTAATAAGCCTTGAATTAACTGATCCTTAGCCATCCTTTCCCCACTATGGCGGGCTACTACATGACCTACTTCGTGGCCTAAAACACCGGCTAGTTGCTCTACATTTTTTAACCTGCTCAATAAACCTTCTGTAATGAAGATCTGACCTCCGGGTAATGCAAAAGCGTTTACAGTTTTAGGGTCAGCCAATAAATAGAAATTGTATTTATAAGGCGTTTTGGCAGCTGAACTTTGAAACACAATTTTCTGTCCTACTTCCTGAACCAGGGATTGATTTTCCATATTGGAAGATAGTCCGCCAAATTCAGCAGCCATTTGTGGAGCACTTTGAAGTCCCATAGCTATTTCATCATCTACAGATAGTGCGACGTGTTGTTTTTCGCCAGTCACTTCATTTACCTGAGTATTTGAAAAATATTTGAACAACGTAAAAATCAATATTGCTGCTCCGATTAGTAAGGTTCCTTTATTAATTCTCATAAGATTATTTTTAAGCTTTAAAAATCAGTTTAACTTCCTGTTAAAAATAAGCATAAAAATTAAACTCTCTCCAAAATAACAGCATAACCCTGTCCTACTCCAACACACATCGTGCATAATGCATATCTTTTACCTGTCTGTTTAAGTTGTGAGGATGCAGTTTGGATCAACCTGGCACCAGTCATGCCAAGCGGATGTCCAAGTGCAATACCACCGCCTTGAGGATTAATCCTTTCATCATTTTCTTCCAATTTCAGAGCATCCAGACATGCCAAAACCTGAGCAGCGAAAGCTTCATTGATCTCGATGATGTCCATTTGGTCCAGTGTCAAACCTGCACGTTCCAATGCCAGATGTGATGCGGGAACAGGTCCTATTCCCATGATCCTGGGTTCTACACCGCACACAGCAGAAGCAACAATCCGGGCAACAGGAGAAAGACCATTTCTTAGGATACCTTCATCAGAAGCAAGTAACAGTGCCACCGCCCCATCATTAAGGCCTGAACTATTGCCGGCTGTCACAGTGCCATCAATACTGAAGGCCGGACTTAATTTGGCTAGTACATCGAGGCTTGTTTCCGGACGGGGAAATTCATCGTGCTCTATAGAAATTACATCCCTTTTATTTTTTTGTACCGTGATCGCAACGATCTCATTTTCAAAAGCACCAGCATCAAGTGCATTTTTAGCCTTAACCTGAGAATTATAAGCAAAGGTATCCTGACGTTCACGGGAAATATTGTATTGTACAGCCAGATTTTCAGCTGTATTACCCATGGTATCAGTTTCATAGAGTTCTTTCAAGACCGGATTAATAAATCTCCATCCAAAACTAGAATCATACATCTTTGCGTCCCTACCATAAGCCGAGGAAGTTTTACTTATGACCCATGGGCCACGTGTCATACTTTCCACGCCTCCTGCTATGAAAAGATCCCCTTCATTGGCATTGATGGCCCGATGCGCATGGATCACAGCTGACATGCCGGATGCGCACAATCTGTTGACCGTTTCTCCAGGCACAGTATAAGGCAAACCGGCCATCAATAGAGACATCCGCGCAATATTCCTGTTGTCTTCACCGGCCTGATTAGCACATCCAATTATGACATCGTCAATAGCATTTAGATCCATTGCCGGATACTTTTGCATCAGCTGGCGAATCACATGGCTGAGCATATCATCCGGCCTTACAGCGGCCAGAACACCTCCGAAACTCCCGATGGGTGTGCGGCAGGAGTCAATTATAAAAGTATTTCTCACTAATATATAATTTTAGAGTTAGTGCTTACTGTATGTAAGATTTAGAAGCAAGCTTTTTATCAAGGGTAGCTGAATTCACCCCCATAGATTTTGCCAATGTCCACATTTCAATAGCCTTAGAGATATTTTTCGACATGAAATAAACATCTCCCGCTTGCTCCGCAATAGAGGGGTATTTCAAGCCACCATTGGCGATAGCTGTTTCAATCCATTTCATAGAAGAAGTATAATTTTTTTCTTTGAATTCAATAAGGCTTACAGTAGCAGCATTAAAAGGATCTGATGAATTTTTGACAGTAGACGCATCTATTTTGGCTCTTGCCATATCCAACATTAATCCAAATTCAGCAAGCATGCCGGCGACATGGGACATTGCACTGACATTCCCTTTACTTAAAATATCTGCTTTCTGAAAATAGCTGCCTGACTTTTCCTTATCGTTGCCGGCAGCATATGAAATAGCTAACATAGCATGGATCACTGCTGATTGGGGATGATTGTTACCGGTCATCAGCTCTGCCGTGCTCAAAGTGGAGATGGCCTGATCAGGATGGCCCAGTTTTAACTGCGCGAATGCAAGATTGATAAAATTATTTATTTGGTTGGGGTAAATATCGAGGGCTTCATTGCAAAAAATCACAAGGGTCTCATATCGCTTCAGATAGGTAAGAAGTAACATTTTCTGTTCAAATACTGAATATACTTTTTGAGTTAGTTTGAGGGCTTCATCATAAGCCGAAAGTGCTTCGGAATACATCCCAAGATGAAGCCGGATATCTCCTGCTACAGCCCAAGCCTTAGCTTCCTGAGGATGAGCCTTGGCCAATTGTCCGGCGATTTTCGCCAAAGGTTGAACCAGAGAGCTATCCTGAGTTTCTATATATTTATTTACAAAAGGTAGTATTTCGCCTATTTTACTATCTATGGAAATTTGAGGATTTTCGATGATCGAAGCTATCGAATTGAGATATTTACCATCTTGTTTATCTTTCTTAAGTCCTTCAGCTAAAGCTATATTTGCCCTAACATTTTCAGGATCTGCTGCCAATACCTCATCATAAAGTTTTTTAGCATCTTCTTCCCTGCCATTATTCTTAAAAACTGAGGCAAGTGTGTTTTTGAATTGTAAATTATCCGGATACAGTTTTATCGATTCTTCAAGAGTTTTAATGGCACCGGCCTTGTCCTCCATATCCATCTGAGTTTGAAATTTTCTGAACATGATCTCCTCACTTGTGCCCAATTTGGAAGCCATACGGTCAAATGTTTCAACGGCTTTTTTTGAATTACCGGAAGCGTTGTACAATTTTGATAATTTTAAATAATATTCCTCTACCCGTGGATGTTTTGCTATAATATCTTCATATTTAACAGCAGCCATTTCAGCATTTCCTTGTTTTTCCAAAATCTCCGCCTCAAAAATTCGATAATAAAGATTCGCAGGGGCGAGACTAACGGATTTTGTAGCATTCATTAGTGCTTCATCCATTTGTTTGTCCAGATAATAGGTTCTGGCCAATTCATAATAAAATGCAGGTTCTGATTTATTTTCTTTGATCAAACCCTGGAGGATTGGAATTGCTTCTTTGGGCCTATTGGCCAATCGTAATGTAGAAGCACTTATAAATTTTTCTTCCTCAAATGCTTCTGCTTCGCTGTAACGAGTGTTATCAGTGGTTGTGATGGTATCTGACTGAGCAATAACACCTAGATTAATGACAAAAATTGTACAGGATATTATTAAAAATCTTAGCAACTCTTTTTTTCTTTAATTGATTAACAGCCGGACACGAAAGTGGTTGTAAAAGTATAGATTTTACTTTCTAACAATTAAATAATAACGAACAATTCTATAAAATATTCAAATGAAGGGTTTAGGAAAGGAAGGGTGAATTTTGTTTTAATATTTGTCCGTTGCTTAAAAGCAACGGCAATTGAATTATCAGGAAGTATTGTTTCCCGAATAACATTCACTATAATTTGAATTCTGATCTCTTACTTCTGACTTCTGATCTCTGACCTCTGGTCTCTATTTATGACCGGTAGAGCCAAAACCTCTTGTGCCCCGCTCAGAGGGTTTGATATCATCGACTTCAAGCAAAATGACTGTTTCATATTTAGCGATTACCATCTGGGCAATTCGTTCTGCTGGATCTATGGTCTGCAGTTCAGTAGAAAGATTGATGATGGGTATTTTTATTTCCCCTCTGTAATCACTATCTATGGTGCCGGGTGCATTAATAACTGTAAGTCCTTTTTTGACGGACAAACCACTTCTCGGTCTGATCTGGGCTTCCGTGCCCGGTTTCAACTCAATATAAAGACCGGTTGGGATCAACATCCTTTCCATGGGCTGCAATTCGATAGGTATGTCGATATTGGCCCTTAGGTCCATGCCGGCACTTCCTTCAGTTTCATACTGCGGAAGAGGATTGCGCGACCGGTTGATTATTTTGACTTGCATGTTAAAATTTTGATCGGAACGAAGATAAATAAATATTGAATTTTGAAGGTTGAATGTTGAATGAAATTAGAAATAATGGGCAAGACGGAAGGGACCATTAAATTATAAATTATTAATGATAAATGATAGAGTTGTCCGGAGTCTTTAAATAGATTTCAAATACCAGAGTTTCAAAAGCTGTTTCACTAAGTTACACAAAAGGAAAACCAAAGAGTTTCACAAAGACCTCAAATTATTCTTAGAAGGCCATTCTTATTTCTAACTTCTAATTTCTGACTTCTGACTTCTGACTTCTGACCTCTAGTCAACAACCGCCACCTTCATCATGTTCGTTTTCAGCCTCGCCTGCAATGGCATAGATCCAACAAATACAACAACTTCACCGGCCTGAACCCTGTTTTTTGTTTTTAAAATCTGGAGAACATCGGTGATCGTATTGTCTGTCGTGTCGAACCCATCGTAATAGTAACAACGAACACCCCAGACGAGATTGAGCATACCTGCGATCTCTTTCTGATCAGAGAAAATAAAGATCTCTGCATGACTGCGGTAAGAGGAAATTTTAAATCCGGTGTAACCCGAAGCCGTCATCCCAATAATGGCCGTTGCCCCTATTTCTTCCGCTGTCTTTGCGGCATTGAAACAAACCACATCAGACATAAATGTAGTTGACTTGGGAGATGGATAAGGTCTCAGATGATTGACGGGAAAGTTTGTCTCAGCCTCTGCTATGATCCTGTTCATGGCGCGTACTGTTTCTATAGGATAAGCCCCTACACTTGTTTCACCGCTTAGCATCACCGCATCTGTACCATCCAAAACTGCATTGGCAACATCTGTCACTTCTGCTCGTGTAGGCGAAGGATTGACGATCATGCTATCCATCATCTGAGTAGCTACGATACAAGGAGTACCTTGCTGGATACACATAGCAATGATTTTCTTCTGGATACCGGGCAATTTTTCGATCGGCATCTCGACACCGAGGTCACCCCGGGCGATCATGATACCATCTGATGCCTTGATGATCTTTTCTATCCTGTCAACAGCCTGAGGTTTCTCTATTTTTGCAATTACCCTCGCATGGTGGCCATGAGATTTTATCTTTTCTTTCAGGAGTTTTATTTCTTTAGGAGAACGGACAAATGACAGGGCGATCCAATTGACGGGCTGTGTCATCAGAAAATCAAAATCTTCGAGGTCTTTCACTGTCAGGGCCGGAAGTGACACATTCGTATCGGGAAGATTAACCCCCTTATTGGAAGATAATTCCTTGCCGAATAAAACTTTTAGTTTGACTGTATCAATATTGTTTGTATCAACAACTTCCATGCCTACTTTGCCATCGTCAATTAAAACTTTTTCGCCTATTTCCACATCTGCTGCAAAGCTTTTGTAAGACATATAAATTTTCTCCCTTGTACCCAGGCACTTTTCATTGACAAAGGTCAGGACATCCCCCGGAGCTAAATCGAGTTTATTATTTTCTATTTGTCCCACTCTTAACTTTGGGCCCTGAAGGTCTGCTAGTATGCCTACATTTATATTGTGGTCATTATTAATCTGCCCAATAGTTTCTATTTGAACTCGGGCATTTTCGTGCGAACCGTGAGACATGTTTATTCTAAAAACATCCACCCCCGCTTTGATAAGTTCAAACATGGTTTCATACGAATCACTCGCAGGGCCAAGGGTCGCAACAATTTTAGTATTCTGGAATGTTCTTAAAGACATGATATTACAAATAAGTTTAAAATGTAAAATTAGTGTACTTTTTACAATAATTAACTTATTGTCGTATTAATTTATTGTGAATGGCTTAAACAGGATGTTATAGATTAAAGAATAAAAAATTGAAAATCACTTTTTTGGTGATCAAAAACAGAATCTTTATATTAAAAAGTATAAAAAACGGCCAATCCAAAATTATTGGCTTTATTTCTGAAGCGGTCATTTTTTGCCCCATCAAAAAATGTCTGTTCTATTGTGGTTGTTTCATATTCCGTGAACAAAAACTGGTAGACTGCCCTTGCGCCCCATTGATCATTGAACTTATATTTGATAAAAAATTCAGAGTTGAGCGAACCAATATCATGGTCTCCTGTCAATAATACATTGAAAGTAGCAGGTTTGGCTTCATCGGTTGTTTTAACTTTGTTACTCTCTAAAATAGATTCAGAACCAGGGCCAAAAGATACACCTATCAGATCTATATTCAGGCCAATACCCCATTTTTCAGTAAAATTGTATGCCAGATTACCACTTATATTAAGGGCATAAACATTCACCTTTTTGATGGTCAGTGTGTCCCAGTTCTCAGGCAACTGACTGGCAAATGCAATGACAAATGGCGTGGTGTTGCCTCTTGTATATTTGGCTGGTCCTGAAGTAATATATTCTTTATCTTTTCCGAATCCGGATGTTAACCTAAGTCCCAACCCGGCTTCCCACCTATCGCGTTTCCCAAGATTTAATTTCCAATTATTCACATAGGAGGCAGAGACAGAAAAAATGGTACCACCGGAGAGAGAAAGATCGGCATACTGGATCCTTTGAGCAAAATTGTCTATTGAAAAAGAAAATAACACCGCTATTGTCAATAAAATAGAACGGAATTTTAAATTGGAATTATAACTCATATCTTAAATTTGTTTATATGTAATTGAATATACAACTTTGGATTTTTATTGTCAAAACGGGTTTCCATGAGTCAATTTAATTAATCTCCTGGTAATAGAGGGCATATATTTTAAAGCTCCGATCGTAAAATTTGTTAAAGTATCTGCACCAAATAGTTTCTGAAGGCCTGCTCCTATGGTAATACGCCTTGAAAAATTTGATCTCCACAATTTTTCATAACTGTTATTCAATGTTTCACGGGAAATTTTGTCATTCAAAAATTCAGGGATCAATTCTGAAGCGATATTCGCTCCTCTAAATGCCATACTCATGCCATTGCCGCACAATGGGGCTATAGACCCCGCGGCGTCTCCTACCAATAATATCTGATTGAAAATTACCTTTTTTGAATTGAAAGTTATATTTGAAATTGTCAAAGGTTTTTCAAATAAAAATTCCGCAGTTTCAAATATTCGTTTTAAAAAGATATTTTTCATCAATACTTTTCTCTCCAGATCCCGGATCTGATTCTGATTCTTTTTAAGATTGGCTGCAGTGGTAAGGTAACATAAACAAGCTTTACCGTCTTCGACCATAGATATACCACAATAACCGTCATTAAAGTTGTGGAGTTCAATGACATTTTTTTGGATCAGGTCCGTCCTGATATGATATTTAACACCGATATAACCTGAATTTTTTGCTACTTCATCAGTTCTTCCTATTGAGGTGTTTTTGCCGAAGGATCCGATACAAACTTTTGAGAAGTAGGATCCATTATTTGTCTTTATTTGAAAAAGATCGTTATCGTATTGAACATCAAAGACCTTGGTGTTTTCCAATAACACGGCTTTATTCCTTACGGCGAGCATTGCTAATTCATGTTCCAGTTTGTACCGGCTTATACCAAAACCGCCAAGGTCAAGCGGGTGTGATAACATGTTGCCATCCGGGGCAGAAATATTTAATTTTTTGATGACAGGCAGATCCATTGTGTTCAAGGGCAAACCTAAACGAAGGAGAAAGTCATAACTTTCCATTGATACATATTCCCCACATACTTTATGCATCGGATATTGCTTTTGTTCGCAAATCAACACATCCAATCCCTGCTTAGACAACTGGCATGCAAGGCTCAGTCCGGCCAATCCACCTCCTACAATACAACAATCATATATTTTTTGGGCCATCATGCGTAAATTATAATCTGATGGCGGAAGGCCCATTTATTCCTTAATGAAAAATTTACAGCACCTGCCCTTTTTAAGATAGACTTCCATTCTTCTTTCTTAAATCCCCTTAATACAGATAATGGGGCATCATTCTTAACGAGATATGATGACGAGAATAAACCGGTGATCCACTTGATGGCATAATAAGCTAAGGGATTTCTTTCGAGATCATTGATAACAAGGATTGCATTTCGACCAAGGCAAAATTTGATAAGATCAATGATTTCATTTTCTTTGAGGTGATGACAGAATAATGCCGCATGAACTATATCCACATTAACTTGCTCTAGGGCAATGCGGTAATCGTTTTGAATAAATTGAATTTCCGGGTGGATACTTGAATTTTCAACACAAAATTGAATACAATCTGCCTTCAGATCTATTCCACTCAAGCGTATTAAAACTTCATTTTTTTCTCTCCACCTTGCAAAAGCCCTCAGGGAATCTCCTCCCCCGCATCCAATATCGGCCAGATGTGGTACCATATTAAATTTTACTGCTTTTAAAACCTTGTGAAGCGCATTCACTGATATTGCATGCCCGCCTAACAACCTGTTTATTTTATCCAGGTCTTTCAGATTGCGGAAGAGGTCTTTTTTCGGAAGGTCAGTCAGATCCAGAAGCTCTTTTTTATCTGATCGTGATTTAAACATTGGTCAGAAGCATAGATTCAAGTGTAAGTCCGG
>JAYUWT010000401.1:0-8845 GCA_043753405.1 Saprospiraceae bacterium
TGAGTCTTTAACTGCTTCCTGATCTCCTCACTGATGACAGACTGGAAGTGCATCACCATCTCAGGATATGGAGCCGGCCCTACCACAGATCCTATGATGTAATATGTATCGGATGGATGGCTTATCCAGTAACGGATCGCTTCATTGCAAGCGTCTTTGAGTGTTTTATTTCCACTGACAGCAGGAATGACCTGGGCACCCAATAATTTCATCCGTTCGACATTGGGCTGTTGCCTCTGAATATCTGTCTCACCCATGAACACAGTGCATTCAAGATCCATCAAGGCACAGACAGTTGCAGTCGCTACACCATGTTGACCGGCGCCGGTTTCAGCAATAATCTTTTTTTTGCCCATGCGTTGAGCAAGTAAGACCTGACCGATCGTGTTATTGATCTTGTGAGATCCGGTATGGTTGAGGTCTTCCCTTTTGAGATAAATATTGGTTTTATAATACTCTGACAATCTTTTGGCAAAATACAGTGGTGTAGGCCTTCCTACATATTCTCTCAATAATGAATGGAAATCATCATGAAAGTGCGGATCATTCTTGATTTGTTGGAAACCCGCCTGCAATTCTTCAATATTTCTATGCAGGATCTCAGGTATGTAAGCGCCTCCAAATTTCCCATAAAATCCATCTCGGCTAATTGCGTAATGCATGTACAAACTTTTTTATTTTTTCAATATTTTTTATGCCGGGTTTAGTTTCAAATCTGCTGTTGATATCGATACTCCACAAATTCTTTAATTTTAGGGATTTGATCTTTTCCACATGATCAATATCTATTCCTCCGGATAAAATAAATGGTAGGGGAACATTTTTATTTTCCAGAAGGCTCCAGTCAAACAATTTACCACTGCCCCCGTGTTGTAAAGTGTATGTATCAAAAAGGAACAAATGACAGGATGTTTTATATTTTTCCAAGATATTAAAATCGAAGAACTCGTTGATGCCAAATGCTTTGATCACCTTTACCTTTTTGAAAAATAATGCGCAGAAATCAACACTTTCCTGACCATGCAATTGAATATAATCCAGCTTGTATTTTTCTATACATTCAGTGACCAACTGAGGTGAAGGATTTACAAAGACCCCAACGGTCTCTACTTTATCAGCTGCTGCAATGACTTCGGCGATCACCTTTTTATTTTTTAAAAAACGTTTTGAGGATGGTTCGAAAATAAAGCCGACCATATCAACATTCAGATCGATGATCTCTTTGATATTTTCTTTAGATGTTAATCCACAAACTTTAATTTTCATTTGGATAATTTTTATCAATTATTCAACTAAGTTTTTTGAAGAAGTTGCTCCACAAAGACAGTAAATGCCATCCCCGGATCTTTTTCCTTCATAAATAATTCGCCTATCAGCAATCCGGTATAACCCGCATTCAGCAATAAATTGGCTTCAGAAGGATTATTAATCCCACTTTCCGAGATATAAATTTTTCCGCGTGGCAAATGATCCATCATCTCAATGGAATTGTGAATATTAGTTTGAAAGGTCCTGAGATCTCTGTTATTGACACCTATGATGTCAATAGAATCATCATATTTTTCCAGCTCCGAGACGTCATGTATTTCCAGTATCACTTCCATCTCCAACGCATGTGCCAGTTCAGTAAATGAGATTATCTCTGCCCTATCAAGAATAGCCGCGATGAGCAAAATAACATCAGCTCCTATAGCCCTGGCTTCTATGATCTGATAGGGATCAATGATAAAATCCTTTCTCAATACGGGCAGATCAGGACACAATGCTCTTGCTTCATACAGGTCTTCTATGGATCCCCCGAAATATAGTGCGTCTGTCAATATTGATACCCCACTGGCTTTCGCCTTCTCATATCCATATACGACATCCCTGATCTCCGCATGCTCATTAATGAAACCTTTGGAAGGTGATTTTCTTTTGAACTCCGCGATGATACATGAACTGAGTGGATCCAAAAGGCCTTCCACCATAGACCTGGGAGCAGGAGTCTGTAAAGCTAGTTGTTCCAGGATGGCCATAGGAGTGTCAATTTCCTTTTGGGCAACTTCTCTTATTTTGGATGACACGATTGTATTTAAATGATTAACCATAGATTGATAATTCGGTATTATTAATATTCTGAGCGGACCATTTTTTGAAAAGTAGACAAAGCGTTTCCATTTTCTATTGATTCTCTGCAAGTGGCTACAGCATCTTCAAGGGTTAGCTCTTCATTGAATAGTTGAAGGGCGACAGCAGCATTTGCCAGGACTACATTTTTCTGTCCGGCAGTACCTTTATTCTCTAAAACATCTATGAAAATTTTTACAGCATCTTCACTGTTTTTTCCCCCGTCAAGGTCTTGAGGTTCCACTTTGGGTAGTCCAAAATGTGCCGGTTTTAAGATCTTTTCAGCTTTATTACTGTATATTTTACAATCAGAAGTCAATGAAATTTCATCATATCCATCTAAACTGTGTAATACGATATAATCCTTTTTAGTGTCCTGCAACAGATAATGATACATGCGTGCCACGCTCAAAGAATTAGCACCGATCAATTCGTAAGCCGGTTGTCCGGGATTTGTCAGCGGGCCCAGTAAATTGAAAAATGTCCTGATGCCGAGATTTTTACGGATCGTAGCTACATTTTTCATCGCAGGGTGAAACAAAGGTGCATGCAAAAAGCATATATTATTGTCATCAAGTTGACGTTGAAGCTCATCCTTGTTATTAGAAAATTTATAACCCAGTGATTCAAGAACATTAGAAGAACCACTTACAGAAGTAGATCCGTAATTGCCATGTTTGATCACTTTTTGACCTGTACTTGCCACCACGATAGAGGATAAGGTAGAGATATTAAAAGTATTTTTGCCATCTCCACCTGTACCTACGATGTCTATTGCTTTTTCACTGCCATCCAGATGAATCCTGAGGCATTGATCCAGCATAGCTTCCCTGAACCCATTCAATTCCTCAAAGGTGATCCGTCTCATCACAAATGCTGATATAAAAGCTATGGTTTGAGCTTCATTGATCAGACCGTTGGTAATCCCATGGAGGGTATCGTATGCCTCATCATGTGAAAGACTTTCATAGTTGGACAGCCTTGTCAGTATTTTTTTCATAAAATGGGGCAAAACCCCTTCTGAAAATGTATGTGTTTGTTGCATTTTTTAATCTTTTATCCAGTTTTGAAGGATGGTTTTGCCGTCGGGTGTCAGAATGCTTTCAGGATGAAATTGAACACCTTTCACATCAAGTGTCCTATGCCTCACAGCCATGATGAGCCCTTCATCATCTGTAGCTGTTATTTCAAGTTCTTCGGGTAGGTTATCACGATCTATGACCCATGAATGGTATCGCCCTACTGTGATGGTGGAAGGTAAACCTGCAAAAAGATCGTCAATATTATCATGATGGATCGGTGTGGCGATGCCGTGAAACACTTTGTCAATGTTGACGATCTTTCCTCCGAATGCTTCACCGATGGCCTGATGACCCAGGCAGACACCAAGAATACTTTTATGGCCTGCATATTCTCTAATTACATCAAGTAGAAGACCTGCTTCTTCCGGAATCCCGGGTCCGGGTGAGAGGATGATCTTATCGTAGATGGAAAGGTCTTCCATCTTAAAAACATCATTTCTTAACACATCGGGCTGTTGTCCTGATACTACATGAACCAGAGAGGCAAGATTGTATGTAAAACTATCGTAGTTGTCTATGATTACTATCTTCATATTTCGTAGCAGATTGAAAGTTCGATATTTACGCGGAACATTTTATTCATTGTATTCATGTCGTCTGATGTGCGAGTTCTATGGCGGATCTTAACCCCTGTAATTTATTTTTCACCTCATTCAGTTCATTGACCGGCACGGAATTGACCGTGATGCCGGCCCCGGCGCGGAAGTACAAGGTATGGCCTTTACTCATAAAGGACCTGATCATGATCGCCTGATTGGTCTCTCCTGCAGGATCAATGAATCCCACGCAACCACCATAGAATGACCTGCCCGAAAATTCAAGTTCATCAATAAGTTGCATTGCCCTGTATTTTGGAGCTCCTGACAGAGTTCCTGCCGGAAATGTTTCAGCAAGGACCGCCAGTGAATTATTGTGTTTCATTTCGCTGCCCGTCACCTCAGACACCATGTGGATGACGTGCGAGAATTCCTGTATATTTTTATAATTAGTTACACTCACTTTTTCAAAACTTTTGCTGAGGTCATTGCGGGCGAGGTCCACAAGCATGACGTGCTCCGCATTTTCTTTTACATCGTTTTGCATTTCAGTTAATGCTTTTTGATCTTCTTCGGCATTGCCAGTTCTTTTAGCTGTTCCGGCTATGGGATGAATGATTGCCGTGCCTTGTTTAACTTTGATCTGTGCTTCTGGTGATGAACCGAACAATCTGTAATCCCCATAGTCAAAATAAAATAGATAGGGGGATGGATTGACCGTCCTCAAAGCGCGATACACATTGAAGTCGTCTCCCTTAAAATCCAGTTGATATGCTCTTGACAATACTATCTGAAACACATCTCCACGTTTGCAGTGATCAATACCTTTAGCCACTATATTCATATACGCCTCATCTGTACAATCAGATCTTTCTTCACCAACTGTCCTGAATCTGAAGTTATTAAAATAATTAATCCGTAGTGCAGAATCAATGCTGTCAAGATTGTTTACCTCATCATTATCGAGGCTGTGTTGAGTCAGATAAATAGAGTGGTGGTAATGATCAAATACGATGACATACCTGTATATGTCAAGTCGTAAGTCGGGGATGTTCTCATTTGTAGAATGATTGCTCAGATCAATAGTATCGAAATATTGAACGGCTTCATAATTGAAGTGGCCGAAGAATCTACCGCGGCAGCTATCGCGAACATCCTGAGCAAATTCAAAGGAAAGTAAAAATGCATTGACTTTATCCAATACATCTGCATTGTTTAGTGAGACAGACACGGGATCTGTCTTCACACCGGTGATCGTAGTCAATTGTCCTTTGTCAACGGATACGCAACACAAGGATTCAAAACAGATATAGGAATAGTTTTTCTCATTTCCATAATAGTCTGAGCTTTCCAGCAGGATGCAGTTGGCATAGAGGTCCCTCATCCTCAGGTAGATGCTGACAGGAGTATGTGCATCAGATAGAATACGTTTTTCTTTATAATATATGTTATGGCTCATGAATGGTTGTTAAATATTGAAATTAAGGCATAAAAAAAACCGACTGGCATGTACAGCAGTCGGTTTTAAATCTTTAAACTTCCTATGATCTATCTCAATACAGATCGCTGTCCATGCCTTGCCAGGTCGAACGCCACCAAATATTATTAAGTATAGAATAGTTCATTTGAGTTAATTTCAGGGTAAAGATAGGGGATAATTTTGAAATAGTTGAAAAATTTATAAAATGCCAATTTCTTATGCTCTCGGTTTTTCAATTAGTGATGAAATGAATTCCATCTTTTCAGAACGGACACTTCATGTGTACGAGAATAAAAATGATGTACTTTAGGGGCAGGCCGCGACTTGTCCTTACAGTAAATCATTTTCGTTCCAAAATCTGGCATAGTATTCGACGTAGATATGTACAAGTATAAAATTAAAAAACAAGAAATATATTTGAAAATATTTCCTGAAAAATAAATTGTCAATTCAACAAGCTTAATGATGCTGAAAAGCAAAATCCTAAATTTTCTCCTTTTAATCACTTCTCTCATAGGTTACCTCGAATGGGGCAATGGTCAGCATACTTTTTTATTTCAGGCAGAGGTTGATATTATTGCGAAATTTGGAATTGGATTCAATTCCTGGTCTAAATAATGAAGTTAATGTTCAATGAAAACCACTGTAGCGTCAGGTCGGGACCTGACCCTACAGTGGTTTTCATTATCATACTTCAAGTCATAAATAAGTCCATTACCATACATTAGAAGCTCTTCTTGCTATCCGTACCGGTGAAATATAAATTTCATCTCTTTTAATTATCTTTACAATATCCTTCCATATTGGCAATGCTCCTTATTGATTGCCTAATGAAAGAATAGTAAACGGATAAATGTCAAATAAATAATAAATCAGAATGGCCGAGAAAAAATCAAAACTCGTTGAAATAAAAACAAAACCTACCACAGCGAGTGTGGAGGATTTTATCAATAATGTTCCCGATGAACAAAAGCGCAAAGACAGCTTTGTGCTCATGGAAATGATGAAAAAGGCAAGTGGTAAAGAACCGGTTTTATGGAGTAGCTCCATCATTGGTTTCGGGAACAAAAGATACAAAAGCCCCAATACAGGAAGGGAAGTTGACTGGCTTCAGATAGGTTTCTCTCCGCGTAAAGCTAATCTGTCACTCTATATAAGTGTAGGTATTCAGGAACATGCAGAAGCACTTAAAAAACTAGGAAAGCATAAAACCGGTGTCGGCTGTCTCTACATCAATAGACTGGAGGACGTCGACATGAAAATACTTGAAAGCATGATCGAAGCTTCCCTGGATAAGAAATAACATCGCACTAAAAGAAAATACCGCGTCAATCTTTCCGGACAGACTCTGCCAATTTATATATATTTGCCTCACAAAATTTTCATTGGATGTCTATCATTTTGCTTGGATTACTTGCTTTTTTAGGATTTACGATTTATTCGAAGGGCTATTTCAGTTTACAGCCTGAAGGTAAAAGGTATCAAAAAAATTCTGAATTGATTCAGGATTACTTGACAAGTCAACAACCCGGTCTCGTTCAATTTAGCAAAGAAGAGATCGAACTTTTATCCGGCAACAGGTTAAAAGTTTCACAGCGTTCATTTTTCCGGCAACCTTCAGAAGGGGTCCTGGTATCTATATATCATGAACCATTTGTTGCATATAAATCCATCTACCACAATTCAGACCTGAAAGCAGGAGTAATAGGAATAGCCACCCACAAAGACCAGTATGTGTACATTCTTAAAAAAGATCATGTAGATATATTCCTCAATAAAAAACCATTCGGAACTATAAAAGGGGACGGCCAACTGATCAGTGCCAATAACAAAGTTTCTCTGGCCAATTATATCCTTAAGAATGACTCTCATTATCAGATCCGTGTCAATAATACTTCTGAGGCTGAAGTAAAACTTAACATTGAGTTCAACAGTCTTCCTCAGCGCGTCCTCGAATTATATGGCCCTTCTTCTGAAGAAGTACATAACCTGGTTCTTATCCTTGCATTTTACCTGGTTGGCTTGGGATTGAAATAGCAAATTGTCTGGAACTATGATTAATCTGATTGAATGATTAACTATGATTGTTCTAAATATTACACACTAAATGAAATCATATTAATCTCAAAAAATCTGCACTCAGACAAATAAATCACAACTAATGGTTATATTTGTATTAGTTTAAATTACCAATATCTTAAATCAAATCCCCATGATAAAAGATCAATACAAATATTCGGAATTGACATCCATTATAATAGGATGTGCTTTTGAAGTGCACAAAATCTTAGGTAATGGTTTTCAGGAAGTCATTTATCAACGAGCTTTGGAAAAAGAAATGATTCTAAGAGGATTGTCATTTGCAAGGGAATTCAAAATGAATATTTTTTATAAAGATTCATTAATTGGAACAAGGAGAGTAGATTTTTTAATAGATGATGTCATATCAGTAGAATTGAAAGCTGTGATTAAATTGGAAGATGCTCATTTAGCTCAGGCTATAAACTACCTTGAAGCAAATAACCTTGAAGTTGGTTTGTTGTTAAATTTTGGGTCTAAGAGCTTGGATGTTAAGCGTTTAATAAATTCTAAATACAAAATTTAATTAATTGACTAGAATATTTAACTGATGGTAAATACGAATGTATCTTTAGTATCAAAGCAATAATATGAATCATATAAATCATAGTTCAGGTTTATTGTACCTTCACATACATTAATCTATACTTTATGAGGAGTTTAAAAGCATTTTCCCTTTCTGTCATCTTTTGTTTTGTGGTCTTCTTCCAAAGTTGTAAAACTGAGCCAAAAGTTTCGATATCCACGATCAATGTGCGGATAAATGAAAGCCCGGATGGCTTATTTCCGTTCACTTCCAAATCCGGAGTTTCCGGGCAGATCAATAGTAAGATCTTTCTGCCTCTTGCTGATTTCAATCCAGCGACCCTGGCATTGGAACCTGTATTGTTGGAAAAAATTCCTGAACCTGAGATCTCATCACAAGGCGAATCTTATAATATGGAGATATTAAAAGATGCTGCATGGAGCGACGGGAAGCCACTTACTGCTGGAGATGTTTTATTTACTTTAAAACTTGTTGCCAACCCTTACAGTAAATATGGTTCAATTAATTCCACTATCAAAAACATAGTTTCCATCACTTCAGAAGATCCTTCAGGAAAGTCATTTAATATTGTTTTCAACGGCAAATACCACCTCGATCTGGAAGCTTTCACCAATCTTCCGGTAATGCCACGCCATATCATGGACCCTGACAATGTGCTTGAAAAGTATACTTTCGGAGACCTGTCTGTCAAAGGGGATTCACTTAAAACTCAGATGGATTCAACAGTATTACAAAACATCTCCCAAAATGCCATTAAGGCGACAGATGATTTCAAAAAAATAATAGGTTCAGGTGCTTATAAGGTTTCTGAGTGGATGCCGGGACAACGTTTGACACTCAGGAAACTTGAAAACTTTTGGGGCGAAAAGGAAAGCAAAGATCGAAGTGAATTGCAGTCATTTCCGGCTACGATCAATTACCTTATCCTGCCGGAAGAATCAACGGCTATGGCAGCATTGAAATCCGGCCAGATCGACATCCTGGCAGATGTGCCTGAATCCAGTGAAGATGT
>JAYUWT010000402.1:0-3401 GCA_043753405.1 Saprospiraceae bacterium
TCAAGGTACAAATTAAGTTATAAAAATTACAATATATAAATAGTTCATATTTAAATTTTGTGCTTACCTTTGCAACATCCAAATAAATCTTATTCTAAAGCTAAACAATCCTAAATCATGAGTCTTAATAGATTTAATGCAATAGATATTATCCAAAACAGGTTTGATATCGAAATGCCCTTTTCTACCGCAGAAGAGAAAAAAATATCCGGTTTTTACGGCGAGAATGTATTTAATGACGAGTCAATGAAAAAATACTTGGCAGAGTCAGCTTATTTTAGTGTCAAAGCAGCTATTCAGTCCGGCAGTAACCTTAATAAAGAAGTAGCAAGTTCTGTAGCGGAAGCTATGAAAAACTGGGCTATGGATAAAGGAGCCACTCATTATGCCCATTGGTTTCAGCCATTGACGGGCAAAACAGCAGAAAAACATGATTCATTTTTCACAATAACGCCGTCAGGTAAAGCTATTGAAGAATTTGGCGGCAAGGAATTAGCGCAACAGGAACCTGACGGATCCAGTTTTCCCGGTGGAGGTCTAAGATCCACATTCGAAGCCAGAGGTTATACTTCATGGGATCCATCCTCTCCGGCATTCATTCTGGAAGTAGGTGACGGCAGGACTCTATGTATACCTACAATCTTCGTTACCTACGGCGGTGAAGCACTGGATTTTAAATTACCATTATTAAAATCTGTCAATTATCTGGAAACTTCCGCTCTTGAAGTCTGCAAGATGTTTGATGAAAAAGTAGAACGGGTTCATACAACATTGGGCTGGGAACAGGAATATTTCCTGATCGATGAAACATTCTTCCTGTCAAGACCGGATCTAATGATGACCGGACGAACCTTACTTGGCAAACACAGTAATAAGGGCCAGCAACTGGAGGATCACTATTTCGGTTCGATTCCGGAACGAGTATATAATTATATGCGTGACCTGGAAACGGAATGTCATAAACTAGGCATACCGGTCCGAACAAGACACAATGAAGTAGGTCCAGGCCAATATGAACTCGCCCCGATGTTTGAAGAAGTCAATATCGCCATCGACCACAATCAATTACTTATGGACCTGATGGAGCGTGTTGCCAGAAGACACAAACTGGCCGTTTTACTCCATGAAAAGCCATTCGATGGAGTGAATGGATCGGGAAAACATAATAACTGGTCTATGGGAACAAGCACAGGTAAAAACCTGCTTTCTCCCGGTAATAATCCCGGCCAGGATCTTCAGTTTCTTACGTTCTTCGTCAATACTATAAGAGCTGTCAGGGAACATGCTGACCTGCTAAGAGCAAGTATTGCTTCTGCATCCAATGATCACAGGTTAGGCGCAAATGAAGCACCTCCTGCTATCATTTCTATCTATGTAGGAAAAGCATTGACAGAAGTACTTGAATATATCGCTCAAGGCAAGACAAGTGATAATTTTAGTGTAAAGGAAGTTTTGTCTTTACTTAAAAAATCGCCAAATCTTGAATTGGATAATACAGACAGAAACAGAACGTCTCCTTTTGCATTTACAGGAAATAAATTTGAGATCCGAATGGTGGGTTCTACCATGAACTGTGCTGCTCCCATGACGATCATGAATACAATTGTCGGCTCTCAGTTACTTGAGTTTAAAAAAGAACTGGATGGCCTGATAGCAGGTGGGGAAAACAGGGATACAGCGATATTGATAATTTTAAGAAAATATATCAACGATTCTATGCCGGTATTATTCGAAGGTGATGGATATAGTGAAGAGTGGCAAGCTGAAGCTGCTAGAAGAGGGTTAGGGAACACGCCCAATACTCCTGATGCCTTACAGATCTATAAAGACGAGAAAACAATTGATCTTTTCCTTAGAACAGGAATATTTTCTAAGGTAGAACAAGAAGCTCATTATGCGGTAATGTTTGAAAATTACAATTTAAAACTTGACATAGAAAGCAAAACGCTGGCTGACTTATGCAAAAGTTTTATTTTACCGGCCTGTTATACCTATCAGACCAAGATAGCTCAGAATATTTATGCACTGCAACAGGTAGGAGTTCCTGACACTAGCTATAGGGCACAGTATGAGCTATTGCAGGATCTCTCCAACCATATTAATTTAATCTCAACAAATGTGGAGGCTCTGGAAAAGGAGATCATCAATGCACACCATGAAGGTGATTTCGAAGCAACTGCATATGCCTTTTGTCTAAAGGTAAAACCTTTAATGGCAACAGTCAGAATCTCTGCTGATCATCTGGAAGGAATTGTAGAAGATAGTGTTTGGCCTTTAGCCAAATATAGAGAAATGATGTTCATTAGATAAAAAAATTAGAAATTAGAAATCAGAAGTGGTTTCGTTTTATTGCTTTTCATCCTTTTTCGCATGTCTTTTCAAAAATATACGTGCATATATGCTAAAAAAAATTATGAAAATAATTTATTTGACATTACTACTGTTTTCAATAACAGAAGCATTATGTCAACAAAATAATGATGGTGAAAATCTGTCTAAAATAGCCAGATCTGAACAGGTTGGTAAATATATAATCTTTTCTCAAGCCTGGCTCTTGGATCAATATTCACTATTTAAGAGGCGTCCTGAACTTAAGGAAGAATCTACCAAAGTGTTCATGAACAATGCATTTAAAAATAAATGCGAGTGGGACATTGCATCAATTGACCCTGAATTACGAAGCATATATGAGCGTGAATGTGAATGGATTAAAATGAAGGAAGACCTTTTTCATAAATATCCAACATTAAATACGAAGGAGAATTTTTCATTAATGATAACTGAAGCAACTCAAGTTAATTCTTATTATTTAAATTCTCCAATTTCTAATCAACATGAATATCTTAAAAAAAATAAAAATTAGTTTAATTAGGAAATAATATTACCTCCAATATCAATGCGACTATCATTCATGTGAAGGTGTTTATATTCTTTCTGTCTGTAAGAGGCCACTTCAAATAAACAATAGCGCTCTAGATGACTTAGAAATTGAATTTAATTCTAAAGGTTTATAGTTGCTTGTTCAATCTCTGTTATCTTTGGACGACCTTAATGAAAAGCTGCCTTAAACCTTTTTTATTTAAAATTCATGATACCTAATCAAACAGTAGAAGAAATATTTCAGAAAGCTCGGATAGAAGAGGTAGTTAGTGATTTTCTTAATTTGAAAAAAAGAGGTGTCAACTTAATAGGTAATTGCCCATTTCATAATGAAAAGACACCTTCCTTTACAGTCTCGCCTGCGAAGAACATATATAAATGTTTTGGATGCGGTAAATCAGGAACTCCGGTAGGTTTTATCATGGAGCATGAACATATGTCCTATGTTGAAGCTTTGAGATATTTGGCCAATAAGTACAATGTGATGATCCATGAAGTTCAGAAGACCCCTGAACAAGATG
>JAYUWT010000403.1:0-3400 GCA_043753405.1 Saprospiraceae bacterium
ATTTGTGGATATTATTTCAGGGAATAAATTACAGCAATACCTTGGCGAAGGTGAATTTGCACCCATAAGACAATTGACATATCCGGCCAGCAACGGCAATCTGCTTGATTATGATGGAGATGGAGACCTGGATTATGTCAAGAGTGATCAATGGTTTGCCAACCTCGGCAACTATACATTTGGTCCTTCCATTCCGATTGTGATTAACGATCCCACCCCTGATCCACAAATTATGTTTACACGGGAAATCCTGAGAGAAGATATCGATGGAGATGGTGACAAGGATATCCTTACATACAACAACTTTGGCGAACCACTTCAGCTTCTTGAAAATAATGCTGATAATTTTTTTGAAGACCCGGTCACGCTTGCCACCAGTGCAAATATTAGTGGTGATGAATTAAAAATCGATGTTCTCGATCTTGATCAGGATGGCATCAATGACATTCTCTTTGCAGCAAAGTCCGGAATGATCATGTTGAAAGGGAATTCGGGGCTTCAGTTTGATACGCCTGTTGCACTCTACGATACTGATCATGAACCTATTTCATTAAAAGTAGAGGATATCAACAATGACAATTATCCGGACATTTTATTGGGCACACGAATGTTCGATGCAGGCTCACTTTATGGAGAAGTTATTTTTTATTTAGGTACAGATGATTTGCCAATCCCATCGGTAGTTCATTCCGGTGAAGGCTCTCACAAGGCTGCTTTTGGAAATATGGATGGCGAAGGATGGCTGGACATCGTCTACATCTATTATGACGGAATATTCTGGAGTAAAACAGCAAATGGTAGTTCATTTGTTACTGAGCAGATCGACAGCGAATTTTATCTCAATGAAGATATCATTGTGACAGATGTCAATGATGATGGCGACGATGATGTCATTGGAGTTGAGGGTATTCATATTTTTTATTATCTCAATGGAGATACGAGCTTCACCTTATCAAATTGTCCGGAGGTTGACCTGTACTATTTTAACCAGGTTCAATTTGAACGTTATCGTTCATTGTATGCTAATTGCGAAGTGCTGGAGCATTCCCTTAATTTCTATGTCAATCATGCAGGCACATCCGGTGTCACGGATATATCATTCCTGAACAAATTAAAGGAAGTCAAAGGGGATTTGGAAATGAGAAGTATTTCCCAGGCAGAGAATATTGATGGGTTGATCAATCTGAAGAGAGTTGGTGGAAATTTTCATCTGGGTGTAGGACAAGCCATGGATATTCAGGGCATAGAAAATTTGCAATTTGTGGGAGGCAACTTTAGCCTTAATGGCTTATTTGGTTCCGGACATCCGGCAGACTTGAGGGAATTTCAGAAATTGGATACAATAGGTGGAAATGTCCATATCAAAGATCTAAATATCGTCAGCTTCAAACCGATTATTCAGCAGGTATTCCATGGAGACCTTATACTGGAAGATCTGACTGCTCTGACGGACATGGATTCACTTCACGTGATCGATACCATCAAAGGTGTCTTGCATGTCAGGAGAACCCAATGGACAACGCTCGAAGCATTTGCAAATCTGAAGTCTGCGAAGGGCTTGATTGTAGTGGCGAATGATAAGCTCACCAGCATTGGAATATTGAATGACATCACTTTCCTGGATACTTCTGTAATCATCGGAGCTAATTTGTCACTGATTGCAAATTCCGGGTTAAACTCAGTCAAAAGGATAAATGGTGAGTTGTTTTTTTCTCACGATCATTGTGATCTTTTTAAGGAATTGGAATTTGTCGGAGGGAAATTCTTTCTGGCAGCTAATACACTGAACAATCTGGCTTTTACCAAACTAGCAAAGACAGGGGGTGATTTTACGATCTATAACCTCGATCAATCCGATTATCATCAATTCAGTCTGCTGGATTCCATTCATGGAAGGTTTTCAATTGCAAGTAATACGGCCCCCTCACTAAACGGTTTGCACAACATCCGGTATGTTGGCGGTGATCTTAGCTTTGAGACCAATTATAACCTTCCTAACCTTGATGAATTGAGCCCTTCCCTGGAAGTTTCCGGAGTATGGTGGATGCGATATAATCCGCTTTTGAACTACTGCAATGCCATTCCTTTCTGCCGGCATTTGGAAAAGGGCGGAACATATATTTTGTATGATAATGGTGTTGATTGCTCTGACATCAGCCGCATCCGTTGCCTGGATCAGTTCTTTTCCGGTTTTGTCTATCATGATTATAATCAGAACAAGCAAAAGGATCCAACGGAGGCCGTTCTTCCTAATATCCGGATTTCCAATGATCATCAGCAGGAGACAATGATTACTGCCGCTAATGGATATTATTCTTATCACGCATTGAACGGCGATTCGTTTAATATTGAAATGGATGTTCCGGATGATTGGGCTGCAACAGGAGAATCTATCATCAAGGTGGATAGTTTTATTCCGGGTGCAGCCAGCAACTATGGAAATAATTTTGGATTGATTCCGCAATTCCAAAAACATGATTTACAAATTTCTTACTACCAGGGCTTTTTCAGGTGCGATCACCATTATGACCTTGAAGTAACCGTAACCAACAATGGGACTTACGAGGAGATTGTGGTGTTATCGGTTTTTTATCCGGAGAATGTTACCCTGGATCCTGCATTTACAGATTATGAATCCCACGATTGGATCAATCGAAATATTATTTTTCACTGGGATACGATCCATCCTTTTTTTGCTAAAGCCATCGTGATTCCTTTTATAGCTCCATCTGCTGATTTTATCGATGAAGAATTCCAGACTTTTATCCGTTTGTTTGGAAAAGTTGGCCAGGAAGTATTATTAATAGACGGAGAAGACGTTACAACAGAATTGCGCTGCGCTTATGATCCGAATGATAAGCAGGTCAGAAGCACGAATGGAACTGCTGATATTCATTATGAGTCCAATGATGCCCTGATTTATACAATCCGCTTTCAAAATACAGGTAACCTGCATGCGGAAACGGTGAGAATCGTGGATACTTTGAGTGCCCATCTCGATTTATCGACTTTATCTTTTATCAGTTCCAGTCATCCCGTGGAGATACGACAGGATGGAAAGGTGCTTTATTTTAATTTCTATGATATTCAGCTTCCGGATTCACTTACGGATTACGCCGGCAGTCAGGGCTATTTGATGTTTAGCATTAAGCCTTCCGGTGCAGTGGCGATTGGGAATGAGATCGATAATAAAGCTGACATCTATTTTGATTACAATGACCCTATCCTCACCAATCTCGTCAGGAGTGTTGTTGTTGATCCAACAGGAATCGATGTGTTGTTGAACGAATCATATGCAGTGTATCCAAATCCGGCAGAAGAGTGGGTCACCATTTTCAAAGATGGAAATGTTGCTGACCATTTTAGTCAGTATTCGATCTTTAGTCTCTCAGGCCTACAA
>JAYUWT010000404.1:0-8830 GCA_043753405.1 Saprospiraceae bacterium
ATTTTACAAAACAGAGGATTATATTGAAACCCGTTGGGACAGAAACGATCAACGGTGTAGTAACAGTTGTGGATGAGGTTGCAATAAAGTATGGAGATTTTATTACTCAGACGATCTCTTTCCTGTTAGTGGCAGTGGTTGTTTTTATGATCATCAAAGCGATCAACCGTATGAACAGAAAAGAAGGAGTGCCGGTACCTGAGGGTCCTACAGCTTCTGAGGCGCTGTTGATGGAGATCAGGGATGAGCTGAGGAGACGCTAAAGGCTAGACACTAGATGCTAGACTTTAGGTGCTAGACTCTAGATGCTAGAGCATAGAGGCTAAAAGATAATACGTAATTTAATAAATGAAATGAGAAGTGAATGAAAAAGTGTGGCAAAGTTAAAGATTGTATCCATCTTCCTACATTTACCATTACTAATATTGAGGATGCTCAAACCTTAATTTTAATAATTAAACCCATTCCTGAAAATAAATTCAGGAACAGGTAAAATTTCTAAAGTTCGTTTCTAATTTTTAATAACACAGTTTTATAGGAATAAAGTGGTTGTGCTTCCAGTTCGGCTATCCTTGTTTTTGCTAATTGATCATCCTTAAGCTCGATGGCGGTAAAAACACGCATTAACTGAGCATCTTCTACGTATTTAGGCATGTTCAACCGTATGACTTGTTCAAAATCTTTGTCTGCCTGCGCAAAATTTTGTAATCTGAAATTATTCTGTGCTCTGAAATACAATAAATAATTATAAGTGGCTGCATCTTTTTTCATCAGATCATCAATGACGTTATTAGCTTGCTTGTAATCTCCTTTTTCTTCAAGTGAAATTAATTTATTATAATTTTCATTGCTATCTTCCCCACTCCTCATCTGGCTTAAAGGCAAATAATTAATATGAGTTAAAGTAATGTTAGAGAAATTGTCAGACCTGAGGTTCAGCCATACTGCAGAAAAAGCTACAATTAAGATTAAAAAGGAAGCCGCCACGCGCAGTTTTTTTGTAAAAAAATATTTTCCACCTGCTTCATTTTTATTATAAGGATTAGAATTAGCAGGTCGATCTATTGAAACTATTTTAGCAGATTCAGCGTGTCCAGGTACTTTTTCAGAAACTAACAAATTATCAATAGAATGAACCTGCGATGCATGTTGGATATCTTCATCATCGCTGACCAATTGAGGTAATTTCCCCATAAGATCTTCCTGAACCATAAATTCAATTAAATTTTGGGAAGCTTTATACGTTTCATAGTCGTTACGTAGATCTTTGTCAGAATTTAATTCTTGTTCAAATTCTATTTTAAGATCAGTGGTCAGATTATCAGAAAAATAATCATCTATTCTTTTAAAATTTTTCATCGGTTATAATTTAGGATTTTTTTTTGTCAATTAGAGTTCACCAGGAACACTCAATAAAGTTTAATTTTATTTCATTTCATGATGTGTCAATGGTCATGCACTTAAAAGTGCTTGTTTTAAATTAGGATTGTTGTTTATAAGAACCATCAATTTTTGATGACATTGATATCTCTTTTTCTTGGCCATTTCAGGACTGCTCAATCCGGTCAGTTCTGCAATTTCACTCATCGAATAAGAAAGTTTCCAGAGTGTAAGTACTTTTTTGCAAGATTCTCCAATTTGTGACAATGTAGTTTCTATTAAATCTTTGTCTTCTTCTATTACGATGTGTTCTTCAATGTATGGTGCAAAAGAATCTAATTCCAATTGCGCCGACAGTTCTACGTTATCTACAAAACTTATTTTGTTATTTTTTCTCAGATGATTTAAACATATGTATTTGCATATTGAAAAAAAATAACCTTCGATTGAGCTTTCTCCACGGAACTTTTCATTTCTGATATTCTTATCCAACACCACAAAACCATCATGATAGATGTCCTGAATATCAGCATTATTTGCACCTAATCTTTTTAAGTAAGCAAATACTTTCTGGCGAAGCTCGACATTCCTATAAAGGAATTCTATGCTTTGGTTCCTGGAAACGCCACCTGCTTTCATATTTTCTATAAATTTATCGTCTGTCATTAATATGTGCCATTAAAGTGAAAAAAGTGACTGTTTTATTCCTAAAATTATACATTATATTCAATAAGCCAATATATTAAATAGTCTTAAGGTTTTGAGGGAGGAAATATAAGTATGGACATTATGGTCTTTACTCCAGATTGAAATGACCTGAAAAGTATAAGAGATGGAAAAACTTATATTAATGAACCGATGGAAGGTAGTTACAGAAAATTATATTTGATCCGGAGTAGACAATTCTTTGCTCCAGCGTTCCCAATAATCCTCATATTCGTCTTCGGAGATCTTAAATGACCGATCCCACACATAATCGATATTCCTAAGCAAGCCATTTAAAATCTCATTGCCTGAATCATCACCGGACGTAATATGGAAGATCATTTGAGGATCTTGTTCAAAAGATGATTTATTTAAATATAATGAGCCCGAAAGCATATCCCATTGTTGATCAGATGATAGGAATAAAAAAAGATTGGGTGTATTAGGGACTAATTTATTATTAAAAAATTTTAACTGTTTATAATCAAAAAATTCATTGATGAAGGTCGGGCTTGTATCCAGACCATTAAATCCAATGCATATTTTTTCAATTTTGTGTTCATTATCAGCCAGATCAAACACAAAAGGGAAGGTGCTTTTAGCAAAAGGGGTTATCCATAAATATTTTTTGTGTTTAGACATCAGAGTTTTAAAGAGTTCATGAAGATCTTCAGCAGAATAGATAAAATTCATTTTCCAAATTTTTTGAAAAATATAAAAAAAAAGAGGAAATTGAAATACAATTTCCTCTTAACTACCTTGGAAGATCTATTTTTAAAAAGATCAAAAATAAATTTTATTCCTTCCTCATGCAGTACTTATAGTTAATTAGATAATCCTACTTTTGTAACACCTAAAATGGAATAATAGTTAAACCAACGTTCCAAACTTTAAATCCGGGACCTTCATCTTTTTTATACAAGGTTCCAAGATCATACATTCCGAATACACTCCAGCTTCCTATTCCTAATCGCACGGTAGCAGAAAAATCAAAAGGATTCTGGTGAAACTGTGATTTAACATTATTTTCTACTTCTGTTTTATAAGCTAAATCATATTCCTGGTTAAGGTGCTGTGCAAACCTGTATCCTACTATAACGCCACCATCGATGTGAAAATTTCTTTTACTGCCCGGATTTGTGTTAATGTTTAATAAAAGGGGTATTTGCATTTGTGCTAATACTAAAGTGTTTTTTTTCAGCTCCTGGTTACCGGCGATCAAATAAGCCTGAACATTGTCCTTAGTATTTAACAATCCTACATCTTCTTTCAGTCGCAGGAAGTCCCATTGTAACCCAAATCCTGAAACAAATTTTAAATGTTCTGTTCCCAGTTTGAATTTATGTTCGAAGAGGTTCAGATGTAAGCTTATTGAAGGTTGGTCTACCTTCCAAAGTTTATCCTCCTCGGAGACTCCAAATTCAAATACTTTATCAGACAGTCCGACAAGTGAAAGCTCTATACCTGACCAAACTCTCTGGTCAGGTCTCCATTTGAGTTTTTTCTTCCTCCATTTTTCCATGTCTTTACCAAAGTTGAGGTCACCTTCCTCCATGTATTCATCTTCTTCATTTTCGATCTCTATTTCCCTTTCTATTATCCTTACTGAGTCCATCATGTTCTCATTTGCTTCTTTGAGAATCTCAATATTGGAATTATCATTGATCTGAGTATCAATATTCCTTACACCATTGACGATAACAGAAGATGCATCATATGATTTAGCAACAACATATTCTGCCCGCATGTCACCTGCACTTACTACTGAAGCATCATTGGAAGAAATGTTCAGTGAGGTACAAGAACCAGAAAGACTAATTGTGGAACCATCATTTGATACTACTACTACCTTATCAAGATTGCAATCCACCGCAGTTACCGATGCATCATTTGTAACTATTTCAAATCCCTTAGCTGTTCCTCCCACCACTGTCACCATAGAAGCATCATTCACTTCCAGTTGGCTCAGATTTGATACAGTGACACCTATCGTATTGGCGCCATCTAAAAACAATACTCCTTCTTTTACGCGATAAGGTTTTGGACCCTGATCTGTGTAAGTGATAGATGGCTCTCCATTGTCATTTGAAATAGATACAATGGTACCGTCATTTACCACTATTTTATTGATCCTGGGTAATTTATCGATGTTTTCTTGTCCAAATGCGCACTGCATCGCAAACAATAACATTGTTGAAAAAATTAAATGTTTCATTTTATAGAATTTCTATGGTTATTAATAAATTTTGTTGTTATATAAGATTAGCGTGCAGTTGACAATTCAAAGCCGGCTATCCTGAGTGAATATCCTTCCACTTTGCCATCTGCATTTCTCTCTTTGGATACTTCGAGTAATCCTTCAGACTTTATTATATTCTTTTGATAATCTGCGAAACCGTAAATAGCTGCAGACTTTCGATCCAGATAATCAATTTTATCTTTAATTGAACTGAGCGCACTTGCCATCAAAGGCTCCTCCTCCATTCTTTTGCTTTGATAGGTATTAATAATAGCTGATTTTGGAATAGATGATACAACCTTATCCGTGCCTAGTCTGACTATTTTAGGAAGAGTTTTTACTAATCCTCGTTCACTTGGCACTTCATCAGGCGAAGGGACAGGAACATTATGATTTACTGCAACTACATCCTTATTTTTTCCAGTTCTCAACTTATCATTGAATGGTGTTGTGGAATTATTGTTTGTCAGTTGCAAAAGGTCATGCTTTTCAGAGCTTTTATCTTCAATCCTGATTACCTCCCCAATTTGAGGATTAATCGTGAGCGATACATTTTCTGAAGGAACATTTACAATATCATCCGGCTTAAGTCCGGTTTCAGTTCTTTTATTTTCCTGACCCTTATTCGTTCTTTCTATTGCTTGTGTAAAGCTTTGATCCTCGTCAACTGTATTAAGCTGATTATAACCAAATAATACCATCACCCCCAAAAAGCAAGCCGCAGCCAGATAATATAAATATTTAACGATGGGTTCTCTTTTTTTCAATTGAGATTTATGGGGATAAAGGAGATCTTTCTCAACTGCAGATCTGGTAGCAAGCATTGCCTGAAAATGTTGGTTCAAAATAATATCTGAAGCGATCCAGGTTTTAAACTTTTTCTCTACCTCTTCTTCAATATTACCTTCAACAGCCTCAAATATTAATTTTTCCTCGACCATGGAAGGTTGATAATGTTTAAGATCTTCTGACAACAAACAAAGATTCGCAATAGGATTCTGCAGGTCATTTTCATCCAGATAGACCAGATCATCTCCCGATACATCTTCCAGATCGTTGTTCTTTAAGAACAAATCAAGTTCAAATTCTAACTCCTGACTTAGATTTCCCTCTATTTTATCCAATAGAAAGGCCTCGTAATTGTCTATATTTATTTTACTATAATTCATTTGACAGATGGGAATATGTTTTTATTTTCTAATAATTTGTCTTTGAGCGTTTTGCGGGCTCTGAAAAGATATACTTTGACCTGTGAATCGGATAGTTGTGTTAACTGACCTATCTCTTCATATGAATATCCTTCATAATCCCTCAATAAGATGACACTCTTTTGAATCTGTGGCAATAAATTTAAAGCAAAATCCAGTGCGTCTTTAAGGTCGTAATCTTTCTCTTCATAACGCTCTACTTCCTGTGTCGCCAGGTAAGTTTCTCTTCTTTTTTTTGCTCTTATAAAATCGATCATAGTATGATATCCAACAGTGAAAAGGTAACTTTTTGATTTAATGAATTCTACTTCCCTAACCTTTACCCACATTTTCGTAAACGACTCCTGCACCAAATCCTGTGCCACTTCTTTATCATAAATATTCTTCACAAAAAACCGGTAAAGGTTATCAGAATAAAGGTCTACCGTTTCGTTAAATTCCTGTATAGTCACGCCTGATGTATCTAATTAACTTGATCTGAAAAAAAAGAATTTATCTACTATTCGATTCTTTAATAGTAATACGGCCAAAGGTCGTTAAAAGTTACAAGGTGATGCAGTTTGTCCCGGAGAAAATGTTATAACACTGCGTTAGTTTCAATCAGATCACTAAAAGGAACACTCCTGAGATGAGGAAATGTGAGCGATATAAATTTAATCCTCTTTCTAATTATAATTAGACTGGAAATAAACTATACTTATGATGCCGCAGAGAGTTCGCAAGAATGTTTGGAGTTTGGAGTTTGGAGTTTGGAGTTTGGGTTTGGGTTTGGAGTTTGTCGTTTGATCATTACCGATTACCGATTACCGAATACTAACAACCAATTAAATATTTGAGATACAGAATTAAAAATGCGATGGACCTAATAATCCGCGTTGTTCACTATCCACTATCCACTATTCACTGTTCTCTGTTCACTTCTTAACTTTAGTTGTCGACATGAAACCTGAACCCAACCCCGTGTACATTTTCTATTTTCAGCCGTTCGTCATTTGAGAGGTACTTTCTCAGTCTGGAGATAAAAACATCGAGGCTTCTACCCAGGAAATAATCATTTCTACCCCATAATTCTTCTAAAATTTCACTCCTTTTGATCAGGGTATTGCGATGATCACTGAAATACCTTAGCAGGTCTCCTTCTTTTTGGGTAAGTGTATGAGTAGTTTCTTTATATTTTAAAGTAAGATTGATGTAATCAAAAGTATATTCGCCAAATTCTGCGATCTGAACATCCACAAGAGAAGCAGTTTTGGCCCTCCTGTTGAGAAAAATATCCACTTTTAAAAGAAGCTCCCTCATGTCGAAAGGTTTGACGATGTAGTCATCCCCACCGATGGTAAGTCCCTCTATTTTATCATCCAACATGGACTTGGCTGTCAAAAATATGATAGGAATAGAACTATTGTTTTCTCTTATTTTTTTTGCCAATTCAAACCCGTCAATTTTGGGAAGCATGACATCAAGTAAACATATATCAAATTGGTTTTTTCTAAATGCATTCAAAGCATCCGCACCATTGTTAAAATGATCAACTTGAAAGCCTTCATTGGTCAGAGCCTCTGTGGTTAAAAATGCAAGCGTTTCATCATCCTCCACATAGAATATTTTAGTTTTATTCATATTTTTGGTATTGTAATTAATATTTTAGTACCCTGAGCAGGTATGCTTTCTATTTTTAATTTCCAATCGTGTGCAATGCAAATATTTTTTACATAAAATAATCCAAGACCAAAACCTTTTACATCATGGACATTTCCAGTGTGATGCCGGTAAAATTTATCAAATACTTTCTTCTGTGTGGTAAAGTCCATTCCAACTCCATTGTCAACAATGCATAAGAAAACTTTACCTTTTACAATGGTTGAAGATATGGAAATAACAGGATTTAATAAACTATATTTTATGGCATTGTCTATCAAGTTGTCCAAAACGTTGGTCAAATGAGTTTTATCAGCATTGATGTAAACTTCTTCCTCTGCAAAATCCAGCTTTAATGTTCCATTGATACTTTCCATGCGTAAATCAAGGGCAGGCATCATTTCCAGGATGGTTTCATGCAGGTCTATTCTTTCAGGAAAAAGTAAAAATTTATTTTTTTCCAACTTGGCCAGGTCGAGTATTTTTTCTATATGATTGTTCAGTCGCTTGTTTTGTTGATTTATTATATTTGTTAACCGTGTAAAAATAGGGTCATTTTTGGATTTTGGATTTGTGCTAATGGCGTTGGATGCCAATAAAATACTGGCAAGTGGGGTTTTAAATTCATGTGTCATATTGTTAATAAAATCTTTCTGTAATTCAGACAATTCATTCTGTTTGACGATCACAAAAATAGAATACACGAATACTGCCAGAGCCACCATCAATAGCAGACTGAACAGGAATACATATTTGAGATTTGTGATAAGAGATGCGCTTCTATTAGGAAATAATACTCCAAAGTAATATGTAAAGCCTTCATGCGTGGGCAGGATAGACTTTTCTTTCAGATTTTGTATAGGTTCTGAATTAGCCTTGATATAATTACCGTAAACCACCTGATCATTGGAACAGTCATAAATTCCAAATTCAAAGTCTTCATTGATCAGAACTTTCTGAAATTCTTTCCGCAAAAAATACTCTACGTGATCTGCTTGAATATGATCATTGACATTGACCACAAAATAGTTGGAAGACATCTGATTGATGATGCCGGTATTGGGCAATACTGATCCATTCAGTTCTACCAATTGTTTTGCAACACGGTACAAGGAGACTTTGACGGTTTGTGAAAATTCTTTTTCTTTATAGTTCCACATCTGGACAACCCAAAATCCCTGGACTACGATGATCGCAGCTATTGCCAGTGTGCCAATGATGGTAATTAATCGAACTTTTGATCTGGTCATATTAAACTTAATCCATTTTTGAAAGTTTTGGTATTTGGATTAATAACAATTTCAAAATATGTATTAACAAAGATGATTATTAAAGGTGAATTAGCTTGCAAACAGATAGTTAATTATGGATTAGACTCTAGACTCTAGATGCTAGACGAAAGAGGCCACAACTATTTGGTGTTTGATGTTTGGTGTTTCTGTATTAAAGAAAGTTTTAGGTTTTAAAATTGAATCGTTCCAGCCCTGAAGGGGCAACATTAGAAAACCAATAGCGCAAGCTGTAAGATTTCAGGGGTCAGAAGTCAGAAATCAGACGCAACAAAACTGAAGCGTTAGCCTCAAATCTTAGTGGCCTCTCATTCCAATATGATATTCTTTCACATCAAAATGGAAATTTGGAATTTGTGTTGAACTTGTTT
>JAYUWT010000405.1:0-8802 GCA_043753405.1 Saprospiraceae bacterium
AAAAAATATTTTTATAAGTCTAATAAGTAATTTAGCATTTAAGTTTCAATTAAATTAATTCGTTATCTTAATTTTTATGGCTAAAATTAATTATCTGAAAGATGATATTCACGAAAAAAAATATTCAGATATAAATCTACGTTTACTTCGATAGTAGATTTTAGCATTTGGCATTAGAGAGGATACAAAAAGATGAAAACTTTGCTTTCATTTAGCTCCGTAAGATTATTTCTAGTGAATTTATCATCATGAGTTCCTGTTTCTCGATGTGAATAATTATCAATTTTTTAAGAACGTAAGCATTACCGTTTCCACAACAAAGCCATCAGCCATCAGTCCTTAAAATCATAGCCCTGCCGTTTAAACTTCATGCTACTCTCAACTTTCAATTCTCAACTCTCAACTAATAAAGGCCATCAACCATCTGCTACCAGCCATTAGTCATTAAAATCTTCGCCATCCCGTTTCAATTTCATGCCACTCTCAACTTTCAATTCTCAACTTTCAACTAATAAAGGCCATCAGCCATCTGCTACCAGCCATTTGTCATTAAAATCTTCGCCATCCCGTTTCAATTTCATGCCACTCTCAACTTTCAATTCTCAACTTTCAACTAATAAAGGCTATTAGCTTTTTCAACTTTCACCTTTCAATTTTCAACTAAATTCTATATTTACAAAATGAATTCCAACGACCTTGAACGTGCTAAACACTACTGTGCATATCAGGAGAGATGCCACTCTGACGTCCGCAGTAAATTGTTGGATTGGAATATCTATGGTGATGATCTTGAAGAGATCATTGTAGCCTTGATCGGCGAGAATTATTTGAATGAGGAACGTTTCGCCAAGGCATATGTTTCCGGAAAATTCAATATAAATCAATGGGGTAAAAATAAAATCCGCATTTCGCTCAAAGCCAAACATGTTTCGGATTATTGCATCAAAAAGGGTTTGGAGGTCATCATGCCAGCAGATTATGAAAAAACCGTAAGAAATTTAATAAACAAAAGAAGTCGGGAAAAGAAAACACATTCTCCCTTTCAACTCACCCAATATCTTGTCTCCCGCGGTTTTGAATATGATTTAGTAAACAAAATAATTGGAAATGAAGGTGAATGAATGGCTGGATGAGATGGAAGCTACGCTGTCAGAATACCGCAATGAAAAAAATGCCATTGCCATTAAAAAGTACTTTCGGAATCAGTTTGAATCCTTTGGTTTAAAAAACGGTGAGCGCAGGCAGATTACAAAATTATTTTTGCAGGCAGCAAAGAAGTTTTCTGCAGAAGAGTCTAAAGACGCTATTCGTAAATTGTGGATCAAACCTGAGCGGGAATTCCAGCACACTGGCCAGGAACTTCTGGATCAAAATAAAAAACTGATTGGAAAGGATCTAAGAGAAATGTTAGAATTCGTGATAACCAATAAATCGTGGTGGGATTCTGTGGACTACATAGCTTCCCACACTGTTGGATGGGCTTATAAAAATGGTTTTCTCACAAAAAAAGACATTGAAGAATGGAATAAATCTGATGATATGTGGCTCAACAGGGTCAGCATTATTTTTCAATTAACCTACAAAAAAGAAACGGACTGGGATTTACTTCAGAAAAACATCCTTAATCTCGCTGGCCACAAGGATTTTTTTATCAGAAAAGCAATTGGCTGGGCACTTAGACAGTATAGTTATACACATCCTGACAAGGTAGCTGAATTTATAAATTCAAAGACATTGTCGCCATTGAGTGTTAGAGAGGGGTTGAAGATAATTGATAAAAAGTAAAAGAATGAGCTCTCAATTATATTCTGTTTATATGGACTTCATTCAAAACTATAATTCCTTTTTGAGAAGGGTTAATTTAGTTAGCAATGAATGTACTGTTTCAATTTAAATACCAACCTAATGCAGTTTCATTTCATATTTAATATCACATCCACACTATCCTTCTTTAATCTATTTTTTGAATCCCAGAAAGCCGCCACCTGAAAAATTTTCCATCGCCCCTCGTTCAATATTAATAAGCGCGTCTCTCTACTAACACCGTATACATCTGTGTCTGAGTATGCATTGTATTGCACCCAGGTAAGATAAACTGCAGTATCAGATAAAATTTTGGATTTTATTTCCTTTCTAAAATATTCAGGGTGGATAATCTTTTTGCCACCTTGATAATACTTTTCTATCCAATCCTTACCTTGCTTGTCGATGGCTTCCCAACCCTGAGCTGAACTGAAACTCCCATCATCATTGTTCCAGGTTTGACTGCTGAGCGCGTCATGTGCCCAACATGCTTTCCAGGCTTCATAATTTCCGGCAAAAAATGAAGACGTCTCCTTGTCGATCACGACCATTAAAGAATCTATGACAACACCAGAATTTTTAGCCTGAATACTTTGTTCTTTAGGACGATCACATGATAATATAAAGATCGGTAGGATAAGGAAAATATAATAACCAGTTATAATTTTCATAATTTATATTTATTGCCATAAAAATAAAATAATTTTTCAATTATTTTAATGTTTTAATTTAAAAGAATTAATATTGTTGAATACACCTATTATCCTTAACCAATTACTATTTTTGCTTTCTTTCTCACAAATATCAACATGACTCCTTATAATATTCTTATTCTGGGAGGTGGTGGCAGGGAACACGCTATAGCTACACATGTCGTCAAGAGTCCCAAATGCCAACACCTCTTCATTGCCCCTGGTAATGCTGGAACATCCGATCTGGGAATCAATCTGGATTTCGCTGCTACAGATGTTGAAGCAGTTAAAAGTGCCATCCTCAGACATGATATTAAAATGGTTATTGTAGGTCCTGAAGACCCGCTCGTAAACGGTCTGGTAGATGCACTTCATGCTGATCTGCAAACAAAGGATGTAATGGTCTTTGGTCCTGAGGCAGCAGGAGCGCAACTTGAAGGCAGCAAGGCATTTGCAAAAGCATTTATGGATCGTGCAGGGATTCCGACAGCTGCATACCGCGAATTTTCAAAGGATGATGAAGCAGCAACTATTGATTATCTCCTTGGCCTGCCCTGCCCAATTGTGATCAAAGCAGATGGACTGGCGGCCGGCAAAGGAGTTATCATTGCCCAAGACAATGAAGAAGCGATTGCCGTGACAAAAGAAATATTCTCCGGACAATTTGGTGCAGCAGGAGACAAAGTGGTCATCGAAGCTTTTTTGGATGGTATTGAATTTTCAGTATTTGTGATCACCAATGGAGAAGATTATGAGGTACTCCCCGTTGCAAAGGACTATAAAAAGATCTTCGACGGTGACCGGGGCCCTAATACAGGAGGTATGGGGGCAGTCAGTCCTCCATCCTTTGTGGATGAAGTGATGATGAAAAAAGTCAGGTTCAGGATCATAGAACCCACCTTATCCCAACTTAAACAAGACAATATTCCATATACGGGATTTATCTTCCTGGGCCTGATAGAAGTCAAAGGAGAACCGTTTGTTATAGAATATAACACGCGTATGGGAGATCCTGAGACTGAAGTGGTCTTTCCACGCATCCAATCCGATATGGTGGCTGTTTTTGAAGACCTTATAAAAGGTAATAAGTTACAACCTTTAATTATAGATCCAAATTTCGCTGCCGGGATCTATATTGTGGCATCAGGCTATCCGGGTACTTATAAAAAAGGAAGTCTCATAGATATGAAAGATCTCCCACAGGCCACTTTCAATTTTCAAGGGGGTACCAAACTGAGTGAAGAAGGTAAGATCATCTCCAACGGCGGTCGTGTGATCTTCGTCGGGGCCATGGACGCTAAACTTTCTGAAGCCAGAAAGAAAGCACTCGCAGCGGCTGATGCACTCATCATGTCAGATAAATTTTATCGAAGGGATATTGGAGCAGACATTGATAAATAAAGTGAAGGATCTGTGATAAATAAAACAGCACAAGAGATCAGTAATATCCTGAATGGAAAACTTTCAGGCGCTGTTTCTTTCAATCCCATGATCGAACGTGCAGCTTATGATACAAGGCAGATACACCTAGCTCATGAAGTAATGTTTGTGGCCCTGACCGGTGAAAGAAGAGACGGTCATAACTATATCAAAAATGCATATGATGCGGGGGTCCGGGTTTATCTTGTTCACATAATTATCGATACCTTTATTTACCCTGATGCTTTATTCATCCTGGTTGAGGACACTCTGCAAAGTCTCCAATTATTGGCACAACATCACAGGCAACAATTTAAGATACCTGTAATAGGAATAGCCGGCAGCAATGGAAAAACGATCGTCAAAGAATGGATGTTCCAGATATTATCCGGTCAGTTTAATATAGCAAGGAGCCCTAAAAGTTTCAATAGCCAGTTAGGTGTTCCTCTTTCAGTATTGACGATCAATCCTAACAATGATCTTGCCATCATCGAAGCGGGTATTTCTCAAAAAGATGAGATGCAAAAACTTGCTACCATCGTTGATCCGACCATTGGAATACTAACTTATATTGGCGCAGCCCATAGTGAAGGTTTTGATTCTAAAGAAGAAAAATTATTAGAAAAACTAATATTTTTTAAAAATTCAACCCTTGTTATCTTTCAACATACAGACCTGAATGTCCGCTGTTTCAATAATTTATATCCGGATAAAGACAGGTTCACATGGTCAGTAGAAGGTGCCGGTGATGTAGTATTTAGCATAGAAAAAATAAAAACACATACATCGACTGTAACGGTCCATTATAAAAAGGATAAATACAAGATTAAGATCCCATTTATAGATGATGTATATCTGCACAATACATTTACATGTATCTCTTATCTGATAAGACAGGGTTATGAAATGCAACATATAGAAACCCTGGTTAGTAAATTATTGTCGATCTCAATGAGATTGGAATTGAAAAAAGGCCTATTCAATTCAGTTTTGATTAATGACACTTACAATTCGGATATCAATTCCATAGCCATTGCATTTTCTGCTGCAAAAAAGGAAGCAGCCGGCAGTAAATTAGTCCTCATCGTTTCAGAGTTTGCTGATTCTATGAATCATTCAGTTTCGGACTACGACACATTGATAGAACTTATCAATGATATAAATCCTGAATACTTCTTTGGAGTCGGCGAATCTATCAGGGTATTGAACGGAAAACTGAACAGTAAAATACAATCATACTTTTTTCATAACACCAGCGGTATGCTTCAGTCTCTTGACATTACTGTCATCAGGGATAGTGTGGTATTACTGAAGGGTGCTCGAAAGCACTCATTTGAATTTATTGTTGAAAAGTTGGAGCAAAGAGCTCATGAATCTTCTCTTGAGATCAACCTTTCAGCCCTTCAACACAATCTCGAAGTTTATTTATCAAAGATCCACATAGGCACGAAGATCATGGTCATGATCAAAGCCAGTGCGTATGGTTCAGGGTCAATCGAAGTGGCAAGGATCCTTCAGCAACAGGGTGTAGACTACCTGTCTGTCGCATATATAGATGAAGGTATAGACCTTCGGAAGGCAGGAATTACATTGCCGATAATGGTGATGAATAGTGGTATTGATTTCATAGAACGAATGGTTCAATATGATCTGGAACCTGAAATATATGCACCATCCCAATTAGAAAACATTCTAAAATATCTGAATCAGAATGATGAAAAAATTAGGGCCCATATAAAACTTGACACAGGAATGCACCGTCTAGGATTTACTGCTGATGAGGTTCCACTCTTGATATCATCTCTTCAAAGTAATACTTCCATAGAAGTAGTTTCAGTGTTTTCTCACCTGGCGGGAAGTGGTGAATCGCTTTTTGATGATTATACCAACTATCAGGCTTATTATTTTGAAAACATGACAAATCTAATATGCGATGGCCTTGGAATCACTCCTATGCGTCATATTCTAAACAGTAGTGGTATAGCAAGATTTCCACAATATCAGTATGAAATGGTACGACTGGGCATCGGCCTCTATGGATTTGATCCCAGTGGCTTTGTCAAAAACCTGCAAACCGTCATGACATTAAAAGCAAGGGTATCCCGTATCAAAACAATCCGTGAGGGAAATACTGTTGGCTATGACCGTCGTTGGACCGCAAAAAGGGATTCCACTATCGCCACAATATCGATCGGTTATGCTGATGGGTTGCGGAGGCAGGCCGGCAATGGGAACTGGCAGGTGATGATCCATGGTACTAAGGTAGATATCATAGGCAGTATATGCATGGATATGACTATGATAGACGTAACTGACATAGTCGGCGCTAATGAAGGTGATGAGGTCATCATATTCGGTGAGAGCAACAAAGCTGACCAACTTGCCCGGATTTACGATACTATCCCTTATGAAGTTTTTACGGGTATAAGTGGAAGAGTAAAAAGAACCTACATTCTCGAATAAAAAACTTAATAATTTCATCTTTCAGAGCACTAAATATAAACATTTTGAAAATTAATATTATTCCGATAAAAAACTTGGTGTTGTGACCAAATTCCATATATTTACCCGGTAATTAATCAAAAAACGAAACGATGTCCAACTTTTTATCCCGTAAGAAACCCTTACACTTACTTCTCGCTGATGCTGAAGAAAATGAAAAAAGTTTAAAAAGAACATTGACCTCCTGGTCATTAATAGCACTGGGGATTGGGGCAATCATAGGAGCAGGCCTTTTCGTAAGAACTGCCGCAGCTGCTGCTCAGAATGCCGGACCTTCGGTAACCATCGGGTTTATAATTGCAGCAGTTGGATGTGCCCTTGCGGGTTTGTGTTATGCCGAATTATCTTCTTCCATTCCAATCGCCGGTAGCGCTTATACTTATACCTATGCTACTATGGGGGAAGTTCTGGCCTGGGTCATAGGTTGGGACCTTATTTTGGAATATGCTGTTGGAGCTGCTACTGTGGGTATAGCTTGGAGTGAATATCTGAATAATCTTCTTGTAAATGTCCTGGGCATGAGTCCTATACCCTATGAATGGTGTCATTCTCCCTTCGAACATAATATCGATGGCGTTTACGGTATGATCAATCTTCCCGCATTATTCATAGTTTCACTATTGACCCTTTTACTTATCAAAGGTACTCAGGAATCAGCTATCGTCAATGGTATCATCGTAATAGCCAAAGTAGCTATTGTTATTCTGATTATTGTCATCGGTTGGGGTTTTATAAACCCGGTCAATCACGCAACTTATATTCCTGAACCCGGTATTTATACAGACCATCAGGGAATTTCACACACATTCGGTGGAATAATGGGCATCCTGGGAGCTGCCGGCGTGGTTTTCTTTGCTTTCATTGGATTTGATGCAGTGAGTACAACAGCTCAGGAAGCCAAAAATCCAAAAAGAGATATGCCAATCGGTATCCTTGGCTCCCTGGCCATTTGTACGGTATTATACATATTATTTGCCCACGTATTGACTGGGGTGGCTTCCACTGAGGATTTCAGAACCACCGGCAAAGAAGCTTCCGTAGCTTTTGCAATCAATAAATATATGATCGGTTATAGTTGGTTGGGTAAACTGGTGACCGTAGCGATACTTGCAGGTTTCTCTTCAGTGATCCTCGTAATGTTGTTGGGTCAATCCCGCGTATTTTATGCTATGAGTCGGGATGGACTTCTGCCTAAGTCTTTCAGCGCCATCCATCCTAAATACAAAACACCTTATAAAGCCAGCTTGTTTATTTTGATTCTTGTTGGATTATTTGCAGCATTTGTACCCGGCGATATTGTAGGGGATATGACGAGCATCGGCACCTTGTTTGCTTTTATGCTGGTTTGTGCTGCTGTAATCGTACTGCGCAAAACCAATCCTGAATTAAAAAGGGAATTCAGAACCCCATGGGTACCATTTGTTCCAATATTGGGGATTGTAGTTTGCGGTGCCATGATCTTCGGACTTGGATGGACCAACTGGGCAAGGCTTGTGGGCTGGTTGGCCCTGGGTATGGTAATATATTACGGATATAGCCGAAAACACAGTAAACTACGTGAAGTAGAATAAAAATAAAAATATGGAAAATTTTCAGAGTGAACAGCCAAGGATCGGAATAATAGCTAATCCATGGTTAAGATTAGCTGCTTATCTCCTGGATGCCATTATCATCAGTATACCTACATTTATATTGTTTGCGATCTTCTTTGGTACAGCTTACTTCAATATCTTCACTGATCCGGAGCAAATAGAAAACAATCCTGAAGCGCTGATCCCATTTTTTATAGGTATGTTCTCGTTTATCATTGCTATTTTCGTATTACAGATACTGTATTTTTCATATTTTGAAAGTTCAGCAAAGCAAGCAACTTTTGGTAAGCAGATCGTTGGCATTTATGTCACCGATATGAATGGCGAAAGGATCTCTTTTGCAAATGCGCTGGGAAGATTTTTTGCAAAAATACTTTCCGGGATGATCATGTACATTGGCTATATTATGATACTTTTTACAGAAAAAAATCAAGGGTTGCATGATATGATCGCTTCTACGCTTGTGATGCAGAGGGAAAAGGAATCAGATATCAGATACTAGATACTAGATACTAGATACTAGAGTCTAGACTCTAGACTCTAGATGCTAGACAAGCTATAAGCTTTAGGTCGTTTAAAAATGTTGAGTGTTGAATGTTGAAGGTTGAATGAAGCTTCCCGGATTACGCAGCGTTCAAACTTCAAACCCGCTACAGAGCCATCAACCACCAGCCTTCTGCTTTAAAAGCTCTGTTTCATAACCACGCTGGATCATTTATCACCTATCATTTATAATTTATAATTCATCATTTATAATTTATAATTTCTACTAGAAATGCAGCGTATCCGCCTTT
>JAYUWT010000406.1:0-3380 GCA_043753405.1 Saprospiraceae bacterium
AGCTGGAGTACCGGTTGCGGTAAAGCCATATGCGGAGTAATACGGATTGGATTTTCCCGGATCTACCTGAAAACCTGGATTGGCAGCGGCATCTTCACCGGATCTTAAAAATCCAGAACCCTCTGAAACAATCTTCCCTATTTGAGTGGTTATATACGAAGCACGATCAGCTTTAGCAGACTGGTGAATCAATAACCTTAGCTTAAGTGTATTGCCAAATCTTACCCATTTATCTGCATCGCCTTTGAATATAATATCTCTGAACTTTACATCATCACTGATCTCACCGGATGCTTTGGCAGCTTTGAAATACGTGATGGCTGAATCTATCTGATCCAATGACTTTTCGTACACTAGCTTACCATCATCATATTTAGGTCTGATATAAGAAAGACCTTGCAATGCTTCGGTATATGGAATATTATTATAAACAGCTACCAAGGTAGTAAAATTGAAGGCTGACATCATTTTTGCAATACCAACATAAAAATTTTCCTTATTGGCTTTTGCTAATCTTTCGGCAAATAGAAAGTCATAGGAATTATCCATAATACCTGAAAAAAGACCAGCACCAAAATTGGTAGAAATATTGTATGACTGCTCCTCAGTATTGGGAGAATAATTTGCCGGTGGGGACCAATAACCTAACCAATGGCCTAAAAATCCATAACCGGTGCTTACCCTGGCCGCAGAATTTAGCATAGCCTGAGGTAAGATTACAGCTGCATTCATATTGCTTTCTGCAGCTCCGTTTGGATTTTGATTTATATTAAGACTGTCTTTAGAACAGTTATATGTACTTAATATCAATCCCAATCCAAGAATATATTTTAAAAAATTAAATTTCATAATTATGTATTTTGTTATAATTAGATATTAGAAAGTAAGATTTACATTAAAACCATATAGTCTTGTCGGCGGGCTCTGACCATTATCAGTAAAGCCAACTGCATTGCCTACGGTGTTGGAGAATTCTGGATCAGTCCATTGATTGGTAGCCGGTCTAAGCATTACCAAGTTTCTACCTACTAGGCTAAATGTTGCCTTTTTAACTATTTTGGACGATGCCAACAAAGTTGCAGGTAATGAATAACTAAGTACCACTTCTCTTAATTTCCAGAAATCTGCTGAAGAGTAATAATTTGTTTGAACATTTCTAAACACCGTAGCCTGCAAAAAGTCGTAGTGAGCATTTTTTACTGCGATGTCCTTATTTTCAGTATAGGTACCATCCGTATTTTGAATTACTGAATTAGGAAATACAAATCTCTGACGACCATTGGTGGCTGATTGTTTTGAAATTCCTGTAAAATCCAATGTGGGACCCTGACCATTTACTATAAATGCGCCTCCTCTATATTCAGCTACAGCACGCAGGCTCAAACCTTTAATATTAATTTCATTGGTGATACCTATTATATGTTTTGGATTAGTTCGACCAAAATAAGTATTTACTGGATTTTGTTTTGGATAACCTGAAACCGGATCTATGATCACTCGACCTTGAGGGTCTCTTAACCAATCTTTTAATTTATGGGTATATGCCGGATAACCAGTAACTATATAAGCCGTATTTCCAACAAATAATTCATTAAGACCTTCATATACTGAAAGCACTTCAGAGGTATTGTAATTATAATTAGCCGATAATTCCCAATTACTGCTTGGTCCAAATTTTAAGAAAGGAGTTAGTCTTAAATCCGCCTCAAATCCTTTGTTGTTAAATCGAGCAGCATTTAAAAATGCTGACGCATAACCAGTGGAGTTAGAAATACCGATGGGTACCACCTGATCATTATTATCTTGAAAATAATATGCTGCTTCAGCTATAATTCTACTTCTTAAAAATCCAACCTCAGCGCCGATTTCAGTAGATCTTACCGTCTCTGGTTTTATCTGAGGATTATTTATAGTACCGTCAGCAGAAAATCCTGGAAGAATACCATATGGAAAACCTCCAATTTGAGAGAAAGTAGACTCTAATAAATATGCTCCGGATGTAACCGAACTAGCATCTGGAGTATACACATTACCAGTGATGGAATAGGCACCTTTTATTTTAGCATAATTTAAAAAATCATTGCTTTTTAATGATGGAATCATATCAGTAAGTACCAGAGAAGCATTTACGCCGGGATAGAAATAAGATTGTTTATTTGTAGGCAGTCTACTGTCCCAATCATTTCTTCCTGTGAACTCAATGAATGCCCAATTATTATATCCCAACGTTAAACTTCCAAATACTGAGTAGAGTCTCGTCAATGCATTGCCCTCACTTGCTCCAGGCTCACCAGTTCTGTTTGCAACGTTAAATAGGGTTGGAATAACTAAGTTAGTTCCATTTACAGATATTCCTTTTGCCCTACTTTCTCTTAACAAGTTACCCAACAGTCCATTGACCTTAAATTTGCCTATTTCATGATTGGTGCTGACAAGAAACTCATTATTTATTCTTGTTTGAAATCCAAAGGCATCACCAACAGATGCTTTTGTACTACCGCTGGAAGCAAAAGATCTATGATGAATAGCAAAGTCTGAATAGTCCACTGCTCTTGCTAACGCTTTGGAATTAGATGAGGCAAAAGTAAATCCCAATCTATTTGTAATTTCAAGCCAATTCGTTGGTTTTAAAGAAAAGGTTGCATTACCAAACAGATCATCAGATCTGGACTTAGATCTATTATTATTTATTGTTTGATATGGATTTTGGAAATAATCATTGAAAAAATTATTCACATTTGACCAATAGTCATCTAGATTTTTGTATGAAGTTAGAGGTATCTGACCAGGAGTGTTTTGCACATTACCGTAGATACCTGCCCCGGCAGTAGTATTATCTCGGCTGGTCAAGGTATAGCCCATGTTAAGTCCGGTATTAAACTTCCCGTATTTTTTACCGGCATTCAATCTGATCGTGTTTCTTGACTTTTCATCACTAGGCATTACCGCCTCAGCTTTGAGGTTTTGGAAAGATAAATAGAAATTAGAATTGTCATCACCAGATGAAATAGAGACATCATTTTGAATATTTCTACCTAATTCCCAAAATTTATTTTTCTCACCTGGGATATAAGAATACGGTACTTCTTGAGTCTTACCATCAAATGTTTCCTGGCCAATCACACGCGTACTGCCATCAAACTCATCTCCCCATGATTGATTTTCTATTGGATCATAAATACCATCACCAAATGTATTAAATGCAGATCCCGATCCAAATCTGGTCTGTAACTGAGGTAAGAAAGCTATTTTTTCCCACTGGTTGGAATGGGAGACATTGATCTGTGGTTTGTTAGATCCCGATCCTTTTTTGGTAGTTACTACGATTACGCCATTTACACCTTCGGGGCCGTAAAGGGTAGCAGCATTAGCCCCTTTCA
>JAYUWT010000407.1:0-3379 GCA_043753405.1 Saprospiraceae bacterium
GCAATACTCTTCTTCAAAACAAATGTTTTCTACTATCACATAAAAGCAGGGATTTGAAATTTGTATTGGGTGCTCAAATTCGAAACAGTATTGAAAATATATTATATTATTTGTATCCACTTGTTGCGAAACCACCGCTGTATCATTCTGATACACATGTATCCAATAATCTTCATATGTACAATCACCTGTAGGTTCGTCTTCAGGAAGTGTAATACAGATACTATAAAAACCAATCCCTTCATCCACATCCAATAAAACAATATTCCCTGTGCATTCCGTTCCTGGACTGCATGGATCTGAAGCGCATGAATTATGGCAATTTATATCAGCTAACTCAAAAGAGGCGGGACATGTATAAGATGTATCTCCTATCGGACAAAGATCAAGAAGTCCACGAATGATATAGTCCTCATCAAAGCCAGAAATATCAGTGATATGATATTCACCAGCGACATGCAACGTACTATTAGTTCCATCGTATGTAATGATATCCTCTTCAAAATACCCATCCTCAAATGTGGGCTCTTCTCCGCAATATTCGTATCCCTCAGGCATGAATAGATAGAAATCTAAATACAGAATCTTTTCGCCACCGATTGAAGAGTTGATGCATTCAATTCCATCCAGTCCTGCCATCCAATTCAAACTTAGACTATCAGGACACTGGATAGGACATTCAATTTCCTTTATATAAAACAAGGGGGATTCTTCTTCACAGTTATCATTTTCGATTAATAGAGTGATATACCTATTGAGATAACTTGTATCTAATAATAAGCATTCCACGGTGGTATCATTGCCTGAAGCCCCAGGAATTGCTACTCCATCAAGTCTCCACTCCCAATGATCGAAGGTGCCTAGGATTCCAGATAAGCAAACTTCCCCCGCCAGTACACTGTCGGGGCAGGCTTCACCACAACCAGAGCCTATTGAATTGAAATTAATAGCTTGGGGAATAATAAATGAAGTGTCAGACTTGCATCCATTTGAATCGGCAAACGTGGCTGTTATAGTTCTTCCATGTAAGTTTGCGAGTGCTACTTCCGTAGCTTCTATATTAAGAAAAGCTATAGGAGTGGTTGTCCAAAGTAAAATTGTATCAGAACTGAGGAGTACTTGCGAAGGCATGCAGTTGATTATATCTACAGCAACTTCAGGTTTCGCTGGGTTACCAAATATTACCACAGTGAGACTTGTATCGAGACAGGGTCCGGAGGTATCTCTTGCTGTAACTTTAACCAGGTACGTACCAGCATTAAGATTTTGTTTTGCATAAAAGGGGGAGCCAATTATTGTGTCTATAAAGCCAGGGCCAGTGACTAGCCAATCATAAATATATCCTCCAGTGGGCATGACTTTAAGATTAATTGTCGAGCAACTTTTCAAAGGTCCAAGAATTCCATTTGGGAAAGGAGGAATAAGCTGAACTTGTTTGAATGCAGGTTCAAAAGTGCAATTATTGCCATCTGTTACTGTCACTCTATAAAAACCAGAAGAAGTAACGACAATTGTGGAATCGGTTTGGCCGGTAGACCAATCCCACTCTGCTATTGGTCCACCTGAAGTCAGATTGAAGTTAAGTGTAGCTGAAGCGTTGCAACTTTCTTCCACTACCATAATCTCCCCGTCCATCGTCGTTGATACCACTTCGAAAGTGTCTGATGCACTAAGAGTACAACCAAAAACTGTCTCTACGGTAAGACTTACTGGATAAGTTCCAAGGGTAGTATACTTTTTGAAAGGAGATTCAATTTGGCTGAACGAATTGTCTCCAAAATTCCACAAAACACTTGCAACTTGATCAGAGGGGGCAATATTTGGGATCATTTGTATCTCAGTATTTAAACAAGCCTCGGATCCACTAATGGAGAAATCAACGGAAGGTGCATCTGGAAAATTTATAAACTTGCAATTTTTGCAACTATCGCCATCTATCGTAGTTTGCTTTAAGCAAATCTGTACGGAGCTTCCTGCAGCGGCAGAAAATTGAATTTGTGACATTCCTGTCTGAGTTGAAATATCCCCACTCCAGGTATTGGCTTGAAGCGAATCAATAGCTCTACTTGCATCCCGGACAGTCACCAAGTATTGGTCCCCATCACCAATACATGAGAAGTCCCATACAAAATCGGAAATAACCGGGATCCGGAGTGCATCAACATCTGTCACCATGCATACACCACCTGTATCACATTGCCAGTCGACTTGTAATTTGATATGATAAATACCAGGTTCACTGTATACATGGGATTGAAAAAGATCTCCAGATACTTTTATAGTATCCACAACAACAGGCTGGGGGAAAATGTACCGTTTGCCAATTATATGTGGATCAGCAAAATCATTAATGGTTCCATAAACATCAAACAACCCACAGGTTTCTTGTGATAATTTAAAACTGTCTATTCTTACCTCTACATCAGGCTCACACGGACACACAGCATCACAATCATAATTAACAAAAAAAGATGAGCTGTCTATGCACTCCCCAATCGATACTACAAGGGTGTACATTCCTGTATCAGAGATCATAACCTTATGATCTGTTCCAATTAACATTCCTGCAAGGGACCAGGCATAGTTTACATTATTAAAACCCGGGTACTCGAGGGTTTCGAGGTAAATACTGTCAAAGGCTGTTCCAACTGGACAGGGTAACGGATCTTCTAGGAAGATTGAGGCGATCGGAGAAGGAGAAATGAATATGGCATCCATCATTACATATTTTCCAGAGCATCCTCCAGGATTTGTAAGGATTACAGTGATGTAATGAATACCGTATTCGGTAAAAACATGATCTAGGTTTTGCAAAGTTTCATCTTCCTGTAATATTCCATTAATATACCATTCATATTCTGTGGCTTCAGGTGCTTCAAGTTGAGCTAATTTATATTGGCATAATGAATCAGGCCAATCATTAATTGGATAGTAGGGCTCCAGATTGATCTCCAAAGTATCTGATATAGTAGTGCCACACACATCTGCAGTTACCTCAAGCTGAATTCCATTTACTTGAGCAAAATGCCAAAAGACACCTATAGAATCGAGATGATCACCGTACACCAGACTACCTAAGTGAGAATATGGAGGCAATATTTGCCAGGTGATATCGCTCGCACCATCAAAAGAAATAGTATATAGTTCCTGCTCAAGATTATCGGGGCATGGGCTTGTATTGCCCATGATCATTAAATCCTCAAATTCCTGTATATGAATTTCTTTGACCGCAAAGTTAGAATAACATTCTCCGTCCATCCTCCTGACTCTTAGAATATAAGGTCCAACTGAATTATTCCAAAGTACTTTGATTTCCTTTTCGTCCGTAGGACCAATTGTTTGCCCACCTGAAACCACCCAATGGTGTATTCCATTAGAA
>JAYUWT010000408.1:0-25483 GCA_043753405.1 Saprospiraceae bacterium
CCTGATCCTGCAGGGAAAAAATGATATCATTTCCATAAAAACTGCTCAGGAAATAAAGGTTACATTTCCAAATTCGAGTCTGGTATTACTGGACAAATGCGGCCACTATGGTTGGCTCGATGCGAGAGATGTTTACATGAATGCAGTGGAGACTTTCCTGAAAAAGAAATAAAAGCTTTTATTTCAAATAAACTGCTGGCGCAAGTTTTTAACTTGTGCCGAGGTGAAAAACCTTATTTCAAATGTACCAAAAGCACTGATATATCCGCAGGATTGATCCCGCTGATCCTGCCTGCCTGTCCAAGAGAAGCGGGCTTGTGTTTGTTGAGTTTTTCCCTGGCCTCAAGCGATAAGGATGAAATGCTGTTATAATCAAAGTCGGGTCTGAGTTTCATTTCATCGAGCCTTGTAACACGGTTGACCATCTCCATCTCCTTGATGATGTAAGATTCGTATTTCATGTTGGTCTCCGCCAGTTGTATGATCTCATCATCATAACCCGACAGGAAGGAATTCAGCACCGGCATATGAAGTGCCATATCTTTTATCTGGACATTTGGTCGGGTGATGACCTGATCCATTTTGATTTTTTGTTTCATGGGACTACTTCCGATCGCCTCCAGGTGAACATTCAACTCGGAAGGATCAGCACTTTGTTCCCTGAAATACGTAATGATCTCTTTGACCTTTTCATTTTTTTCATGGACGCGTGCCATCCTTTTATCAAGACCTTTCATGCCAAGTCCGACTGCAAGTGGAGTGAGACGTAAGTCTGCATTGTCCTGACGAAGCAGGATCCTGAATTCCGCCCTCGAGGTGAACATGCGGTAAGGCTCATTGGTCCCTTTATTGATCAGATCGTCGATTAACACACCGATATAAGCTTCTGATCTACCTAATACAAAAGGTTCCCGCTCCTGAACCAGCAATGCCGCGTTGATCCCGGCCATCATGCCCTGGCACGCAGCCTCTTCATAACCTGTAGTGCCGTTGATTTGACCCGCGAAAAACAGGCCTCCAATCAGGTGTGTCTCAAGAGACATCTTCAATTGTGTTGGTGGGAAATAATCATATTCGATCGCATATCCCGGCCTGAACATTTTAACATCTTCAAATCCCGGAATGAGTTTCAAGGCTTTATACTGGACATCTTCCGGCAAAGAACTTGAAAATCCATTGACATAGATCTCTACAGTGTTCCGTCCTTCCGGTTCTACGAATAACTGGTGTCTTTCTTTATCGGCAAATCTTTCGATCTTATCTTCTATGGATGGGCAATACCTCGGTCCGCGACCCTTTATCCTCCCCTGGAACATTGGTGATTGAGCAAATCCGGTCTTCAGGATCTCATGTACCTTATCATTGGTATATGTGATGTGACAAGGTAATTGATTAGTAATAGGAGGAGTATCCGAATAAGAGAATTTACCGGGATTTTCATCACCTGGCTGTTCTTCCATTTTATCATAATTCAACGAACGGCCATCCAGTCTTGGAGGCGTACCGGTTTTCATTCTGCCGGCTTCGAATCCGAGTCCTATAAGTTGTTCGGTTATACCTTTTGCAGCACTTTCACCGGCTCTTCCGCCTCCGAATTGTTTTTCACCGATGTGGATGATGCCATTCAGAAAGGTACCATTGGTAAGTACGACAGATTTTCCGAGAACTTCTATACCCATGCCGGTTCTGATACCGGTGACTCTTTTATCTTTTACTATTAAACCCGATACCATTTCCTGCCAGAAGTCAATATTGGGATTTTGTTCCAGCATTTGCCTCCATTTCCCCGCGAATTCCATCCTGTCACTTTGAGCCCTGGGACTCCACATGGCAGGGCCTTTGGAAAGGTTTAACATCCGGAACTGGATCATGGTGTGATCGGTCACGATCCCTGAATATCCACCCAATGCATCCACTTCACGCACGATCTGGCCTTTGGCAACTCCGCCCATAGCAGGATTGCAGGACATCTGTGCGATGGTCTGCATATTCATAGTAACAAGGAGTACTTTGGATCCCAGATTGGCAGCACCCACCGCAGCTTCACATCCTGCATGCCCCGCACCGACTACTATAACATCATATTCTGGAAACATAAGAAGGAAAATATATTAAATATGGACTGCAAAGACTTACTTATCTTCGTCGATCTTTGTTTTTCAGAGGTGGTTTTCTGTTGTTTTTCTTCCAGGTATTAGTTGGAGTGGGAGTTTGTAAAAACCGTTTTTTAGCTTGAGAAGATACCAATACATCGAGATCTTTGTCCGTATCAATGCTCAATGCTCCTTTGGTGATAGACTGAAGATCCTGTCGGATCATATCATCACTTACATAATGTTCCTTATTCCAGGTCTTGTATGCAAGTTTCATATAAGCACCTATGACATCTACAAATTCATTTTTGATAGGTCCGTCTTCCATACCCAGAGCCTTTTCAATCATCAGATGGACATTAAATCCATAATGCTTGAATTGCAGATGGTGCACAGGATATTCCAGTTTTTCAGGACGTAGCATCTGATCCTCGAAAGTGGGTTTGACACCACTTGGTGGAAGTACATTCAGTTCGAAACCCGCCATGTAATACATATCATGCCACAATTTTTCCCTGTAATTGTCTACACTTTTACTTTCAGGAAATAGTTGGATGATCATATCTATGGATCGTTCGATGTATGCTTTTTGTTCTTCAGGATCTTCTAACAGTTTGATGCTGTTGGCCATCCTTTGAAGATGCCGGCCATATTCAGGAAGGACCAGATGGTCTCTTTCTGTATTATATTCTAGTGTTTTTCTTTCTTCTAAATTTCTTGAAGCCATGATTTGAGCTTAAATTTTATAATTATTATTCAACCGTGACAGATTTTGCCAGATTGCGTGGTTGATCGACATCACATCCTCTCATTACAGCGATATGATATGACAGCAATTGTAATGGAATGACAGAAAGCAATGGTGTCAAAGGATCTTCAGTCTCAGGTATTTCAATAAAATAATCTGATAATTTAGCGATCTCTACATCACCTTCACATACAATGGAAATAACAATACCTTTTCTGGCCTTTACTTCTTGCACATTGCTTACTATCTTGTCGTAAGCATTTTTGTTCGTAGCTATTACTATGACGGGCATCTTCTCGTCGATCAATGCGATAGGTCCATGTTTCATTTCGGCTGCCGGATAACCTTCAGCATGGATGTATGATATTTCTTTTAATTTTAAGGCGCCTTCGAGTGCAACGGGAAAGTTAACACCCCTGCCTAGATAGATAGCATTAGTACTGTCCTTGATCTCAGAAGCAATGTATTTGATCTGATCATTTTTCAAAAGGACCTGCTCGATCTTGGATGGGATCTTTTCCAATTCTAGGATCAATTCCTGAAATCTTGACTTAGAGATGGTGCCCCTTGCACTGGCGAGTTTCAATGCCATTAAGGTCAGTAAGGTGACTTGTCCAGTGAAAGCCTTGGTAGATGCAACGCCGATCTCCGGGCCAGCATGGATATATGAACCGGCATGCGTCGTCCTGGCTATGGAAGAACCTACTACATTGACGATGCCATAGGTAAGGGCACGACGTTCTTTCGATAGTTCCAAAGCTGCAAGTGTATCTGCAGTTTCTCCTGATTGAGACAAAGCTATGACGATATCATCCGGGCCTATGATAGGATTCCTGTATCGGAATTCTGATGCGTATTCAACTTCTACCGGAAGGCGGGCGATGTCTTCGATGAGGTACTCTCCGATAAGACCTGCATGCCAGCTGGTACCGCAGCTTACGATATTCAGTTTCTGAACATTTCTGAATTTCTCTTCATATTCTTCTACACCACGCAAGTGAATCCAGCTTTCCTCGGAGTTCAGTCTACCGCGCATGCAGTCGAGCACTGTCTCGGGTTGCTGATGAATTTCTTTCAACATGAAGTAGTCGTACCCACTTTTCTCCAGTGCTTCGATCTGCATATCCAGCAATTCGATCTTGGGATTTTTAACTTCGTTGCGGATGTCTTTGATCTGTAAGCGACCATTTTTAATAACCGCGATCTCTTCGTCCTGAAGGTAGATGACCTTTTTAGTATAATCTATGATCGGTGTAGCATCAGAGCCAATGAAAAATTCATTCTCCCCCAGGCCTACTACCAAAGGACTTCCTTTGCGTGCAGCAACGAGAATATTTGGATTTAATCTGTCGATGACCACGATGGCATAAGCCCCGATGACCTTGGTGAGTGCAATTCGAACAGCTTCGTCTAGATCAAGGTTTTCAGAGGATTGAACCTCTTCTATCAGATGAACCAGTACTTCAGTATCCGTTTCGCTGATAAAAGTATGGCCTAACTTGACCAATGCTTCTTTAAGTGTGGCATAGTTCTCAATGATGCCATTGTGGATGAGGGCTAGTCGTCCGTTGCCGGAAAGATGTGGATGGGCATTGATATCATCAGGCTTTCCGTGGGTAGCCCATCTGGTATGTCCTATCCCAATGTGGCCCTGTTTATTTTTTCCTTCAGTGAATAACTCAAGGTTATTGACCTTGCCTTTTCGTTTGTAGATATTGATATCGCCGTTGAGCAATGCAACACCGGCACTGTCATATCCCCTGTATTCGAGACGCTTTAACCCTTTCATAAGGATAGGGTAAGCCTCCTGATGTCCGATGTAACCAACTATTCCACACATAAAATTAAATTAATAAAATTCAGTCTTAATTAAATCACTTTTGAAACAATAAGTTTCAATTTCACGGGGCTTACTAGTGTCTTAGGACCATTTAAGATAACTCTGGCTGGTACTGATCCGGCGAACAGCATGCTAAGATACAACTCATTGTTTTCTTTTCCATCTATATAGTCCGTTAAATGTTTCGGAAGACGAAATTTATATTTTATTTTATTTATCCCGTTTTCAACAAATTCCACCGGTGTACCACCGAAGGAAGATTCCAATGATTGATTTATAGCAATACTGCCGTCAATTATGGAGATCAGATCGCCATCCGTATTTTTCTTAAATAACCATAACTGCGCCGGTGGGATATATAAAGAACCATTGTTAGCAGCCACGGTTAATTCAAGTTCAGCAAAATTGAGCGCGTCAGTTTTTAGATAACTCAGGTCCGGCAGTGTGATCTTGATCCTTGGTCCACCCATCGACTGGAGATAGAGCAAGCTGTCAGAAGATGGATTATCCAGGTATTGCTGAAAATCACTTCCTGTATAATCGTGAGTAAATGCTGTATGCCTTACAGTATTGGCATTGGTGATCATTCTGATAGAATCCTGGGTGCTTTTCCCTGCCCTCTTAAAATAAATAACAAGTTGATTTTCTTTATTGATCAGATCGAGTTTGATCAGGCTTCCGCTTATGTTATTATCCGCCCTAATGTTTATACCTTCAAAATATTTTTGTAAATTGGTGGTGTTGCGGAATGTAGAATCGGGAAGTGTACTAAGAAAATTGGTGAAATTGTTATTGAGCCTGAAGCGGATATGGGATGAATCACTTGGGAATGGCATCGGTAGAAAGTTAATCAGGCTGCCTATCTCATTGCCATCAACTGCAAATTTTTTGTTGGAATATAATGTATCCTTATTGTTGACATCTTCTGAGATCCTGAACAACCTCAGATTAACAGGTTGTGTAAGGTCTCCGTATTGATTGGTAGTATCGGAATCGTAATAATAAACATCCCAGACCACAGAGTCAATAGTGGATCCACTGAGAGTGTCGTTGGAATATATATCAATAGCAAACTGGGTAAATATTTCAGCACTGGTTTTACCAAAGGCGTTATCTTCCACATATCCCACTATGCTGTTGTCAGAGGTCCCGTTTACTGAACCAGGCACATACATCCGGATACTATCACCCAATTGAGATTCAGCCTGAAGAGTAAAAGTATCTATAACTGCGAACGGGATATTGTTGCCTGACACGAGTTCTTTGCCGAAATCACTTGGTTTATTACAGCTGATGAGCGCGATCAAGACGAGACACGCTGATAAAGTATATATTTTCACAAACTAATTTTAAGAGATTAAAGGGATGGAATTATTCCTCAATTAACTTATTATAGAATTCCATGTATTCCTTCTTCATGTCTTCCAAACCGACATATTCTAGAACCGGAATTCCTTTAAGCTTTTTGATTGCTTTGGTAACGGATTCATCCAAATCGTCGCTGCCTATGATAATTCCATCTGTAAACGCTAAGGCCCCTTCTATTAGTGTAACCTCTTTATTTTTCATAAAAGGTTTAAGGTCCTCAGGCTCAAGATTGTTGATAGATGCCTTGTCCAGGAATTTTGGAGTAAAAAATCCTGAAATATCTTCTTTATATGGAGTGTAAATAATTTTAAATTTATTTAAGATCGGATCATTTTTGTAAGCCGTCTTAAGATAAAAAGGGATCAACGCCGTCATCCATCCGAAACAATGGATATAATCTGCCGGCCAGCCAAATTTTCTGATCGTTTCGATCACGCCTTTGCAAAAGAATACCATTCTGTCCTCATTGTCCGGGAATGGTTTTCCAGCTTCATCGTGAAACATGAACTTACGTTTGAAGAATTCTTCATTGTCCAGAAAATATACCTGCAGTCTCATACCAGGCAGTGAAGCCACTTTGATGATCAATGGATAATCGTCATCATCGATGATAATGTTCATACCGGACAGTCTGACTACTTCATGGAGTCTGTGTCTTCTTTCGTTGATGATACCAAATTTGGGCATAAGGATCCTCACCTCCATTCCGGATTCATGGATGGCCTGGGGTAACTTTCCGACTAGGGTGGCGATATCGTTTTCAAAAGTATATGGAGATAATTCTTCCGCTATAATAAGTACTTTCTTTTTTGTCATATGGTACTTCTACTTTATTTTTATTGGCTTTTGTAAATTCAGGATGCAAAAGTACGCATTTTTAACCGACTAGGTATTGTTTTGTCCAAATAAATTCAGGAAGTCGTTGTTTTTGAGGCGTTTGGAGAAAACATCTGCGGATGAAAGATGAAAAATGAAAGATGAAAAATGAAGCGAACGGCTAGTGGCGAACAGCGAACAGAGGCGAAGATTTAACTGATTTACGTATTTTGTAAGACTTAAAAGTAAAAATGATGAATAATCTTGTTACTGTAACCAGCTAAAGCGCCAAAGTGCTAATGCGCCAATGCGCTATCTGCGAACGGTGAACGGTTGCGAAGATTTAACTGATTTCGTAATTTGCAAGACGTAAAAATAAAAATGATGAATAATCTCGTTACATTAATCGGCAAATGCGCCATTACGCCAACTTTATCTAACTAAAGCGCCAGCACGCCAACCCGTTTATGCGCTATGCGCAATACTACTAATCAGCGATCAAAATAAGAAGTTAACCGCAACAAGCCAAAGACTAAATACCAAAGACCAAAGCGAAGCGACCAGAAAATGAAAGGGAAAAATGAAAGATTAAAAAAACAGCTGATCATAATATTCGACTTAAAGAACAATTGAAGGGAACATTCCAAAATGATATAATAAATCGGGGAACTCTATGTTAACATTTCTACAGAATTTGAGTAAAAATTGCTCATTTTTATTCAAGCCTCATTTTGTCAAGTATATATCAAACTGTACTCAGGATCCTAATCAACCTATGACCCGGTTAATTAGCAAATAAGTTTACGAAAATATTTTTAATTTTATAAATTCAAATCCATTATTATGTATAAAACTAAACTTCATAAAATAGTAATCTCAATTATTTTAATTGTATTGCATTTTGGTGATAATTTATTTGCACAATGCAATCCTGAATTTCAGCTACCTCCTTCGAATACTTGCGAATTAAGTGAAATGATATCAACCGCTTGTGATATGGATAGTCTATGTGGAGATATGCAACCCGGCAGTTGGGGAGGGGAGGCTGCTTTCTGTGGTGGTGGATTTTCATTGCAAAATCCACACTGGTATTCTTTTATAGCTGCCAGTAATGTTATTGAAATTCACATCGCTCTTTCGGACTGTATAGGAGGCAATGGTACGGTTCAATGGGCCCTGTTTGATAATTGTTCTAACCTGATTAATGCATTGATCTGTAATGGAAGTGGAACGGGTTCCGGAAGCGATATTGTTATCTTCTATCCAGACGCTATTCCCGGAAAATTGTATTATATCGTATTGGATGGCTCATCAGGAACTACTTGTCATTATGAGTTTTACAATAACTCTGGAATAACTACCTCTGATGTGGGTGAAATATTGGATGAAAACCTGATTGGTAATCCCTTTATTTGCCCTCAGAATACTTCACAATTTTCATTCGGAGGTTATGAACATGGGACATCTTATGTTTGGAGCCTCGATGGTATAATTCAGGACACTACACTTTATCCCAATCTTACTTTAAATGTTCCGGATTTGGATGAAGGTGCCTATCCGCTGTGTGTCAAAGTTACTAATGGATGTGATTCGATAGGCAAAGAGATTTGCTGGGATGTACAGGTCAATTACAGTCTTACTGAAGATGTTACTATTTCTATTTGTCAGGGAGACTCTTTACTTTATCAGAACAATTATTATAAGGTTGGGGAATACTTTGTATTCGATCTCAATGATGAGGATTGCATTGATTTTGTCAATCTTACAGTGATTGAATATTTGACCACCTCCGATGATACAGTAAACGTATCACTATGCCCCGGAGAAAATAGTTTTATGTATAATGGAAATAACTATGAGGTTAATATATTATACCAAAATGTTGTATTCGAAAATGAAAGCAGATGTAAATATACGGCCAACCTTTTGGTCACCAATATAGTATCAAATCTGTTTATTTCTTCTACTTTGGATACAATTGCCTGCTCTGGCCCTATGGATGCAATATTAACTCTGGAAGGTGACATTATTTCATCAACGGATTTGATTTCTCAGACATACAAGTGGAAGAAATATCCATATAACATTGTAGGCACCAATCAAACCTATGAGACATTGTTTCCCGGTGAATATTTGCTTGAAGTGACTTCTACATTTAAAATTCCAGATGAACTTGTGGATGTGATCCCAAACACAACGTGTATAACAAATTTAAAATATGTAATTCATGATTCTGAAAATATCTTTTCACAAGCAGGTGTGGAAATAATAACGCAAAACCCATCCGCTGGATCATACTCATTAGGTGCTTATCCTGAAATTAGTTGGGCGGATTATATTTGGAGTGTGCCACCGGGAGTTTCTTACACCGAAGTAAATTATGGAAAAATAAATTTAAAATTTTCTGAACCAGGGATCTATGAGATTTGTGTTTATATGGTGGATATGTGCAGTGTTAGTGAAGAAAAATGTATAGAAATTAATGTACCTACATTGCACAATTCAAATGCCGTTTTTTCCCAATCAATTAGCCTGCGACAGAATCCTGTTAATGACGAATTGATATTTGAGATCAGAGATCTTAATGAAAAAGATTTAAGCATATTAATAACCAATATGAATGGAATGCATATAAAGTCAGAAAACATGAAATACAAAGGTATTTTGCATAATATAGACGTTCAAACATTGATTGCGGGGGTTTATATTTATCAAATACAAAATAGAAACGGGGATATTAAAATAGGGAAGTTTGTTAAATTATAGTAATACTGTGTTTTGTTTAATTATGTAAATCAAAATAGTATGAGTGACATAAAATTTAGAGATATAGGATAAAATGTTAGATGGTAAGGTGAAAATAACTCTCGTTCAATAATTTAACACTAATTAATAACTATTTATTTTTCACCTTCCAAATTTCCCCTTTTAATTACCTTTGGCGATTAAATCAAGCCAAAGCAATCCATGCTGCAAAACATAAAAGTCAAAAATTACGCCATCATCGATGAGTTAACGATTGACTTTGATCCTCATTTCAACATAATCACCGGAGAAACAGGTGCAGGGAAATCCATTTTACTTGGAGCTCTGGGTCTGATCCTGGGCAATCGCGCAGACAGTAAAACATTCTTTAACAAGGATGAAAAATGTATCATCGAAGCCGAATTCCTTATCCGGGAATATGATATGGGGCCATGGTTTGCAGAGAATGACCTTGACTATGAAGACCTCACTATTATCAGGAGGGAAATTCAACCCGCAGGCAAAAACCGGGTTTTTATTAACGATACTCCAGTCTCTCTTCAGCAATTGCAGGAACTTACCCAGCAACTCATAGACATTCATCAGCAGTTCAGCTTGTATGATATTCAGAAAACCGCTTATCAACTGACCCTATACGATGCATTTTGTGGCAATAAAATTTTGTCTGCAGATTATACAGAAAACTATAAAAACTTCAATCAATTAAGCCGGGATCTTTCTTCACTTGAAGATAAAAAACAACGATCCATACAAGAGGCAGATTATATCACTTTTCAGTTGAACGAATTGAATGCATTGCCATTTGAGAATATGGATCAGGAGGGAATGGAAGGAGAGCTTAATATGATCGAACACGCAGAGGCCATTAAATCTACTGCCGGAGCGGCTTACCTTGCCATTTATGAAGATGAACAAAACCTCATAAGTGCTTTAGATACCATCATTTCCAGGTTCAATCCTATTTCAAATATATCGGCCACTATCAAGGAAATATCAGAAAGATTGCATTCGTCGAAGATCGAACTCCAGGATCTTGCCCAGGACATCCATCACCTGACAGAGAACACTGAGATAGATGGAGAAAGGGCACTTGCTGTTAAGGAAAGCCTGGACCAGTTGTATAAATTGCAAAGCAAACATCAGGTGAGCGACATTGCTGCTTTGAAGGATCTAAGGTCTGAACTGGAAACCAGATTGCAAAATTATGATGCTCTGGATGAAGAGATTCTAATGATCAGGCGTTCGATTACTGACTTGCAAATAAAACTTAACGGGCTGGGAGAAGCCTTATCACAGCAACGCAAAGCTCACATTGATCCATTTACGGTTACTTTGCATGAATTATTGCATGAATTAGGAATGCCTTATGCAACCTTTATAGTAGAGATAAAACCGGCAGGCAAGTTGACCCCAAATGGCGTCGACCTGGTCCAATTTCTGTTTTCAGCCAACAAAGGTTCTGTTCCTGCACCGGTCAAAGATGTTGCCTCTGGTGGTGAGATCTCAAGACTTACCCTTGCTGTCAAGTCTCTTGTGGCTGCCGCTATCCCATTGCCTTCATTAATATTTGACGAAATAGATACAGGGTTAGGTGGAGAGATAGCTGTTAAGATGGCCCGAATTTTACAAAATATGGCGAAAGAGCATCAGTTGATTGCTATCACCCATTCGCCCCAGCTTGCATCCAAAGCAAATAAACACTTATTTGTTTATAAAGAAATCATTGGAGATAAGACCTATACTCAGATTAAGGAATTATCTTTGGAGGAGCGAATTGAAAATATAGCGATCATGTTATCTACCAAACCACCTTCCAAAGCAGCGATAGAAAATGCAAAAGAGCTCATAGCTTAATCCGGTAAAGATTTTTTAACCACAAGACTTATACAAACTTATGTCAAACGAATTATTAAAAGGAAAAAAAGGAATCATTTTTGGAGCGCTTGATGAAAATTCACTTGCATGGAAAGTTGCTGAAAGATGTCATCAGGAAGGCGCTGCCATAGTTTTGACCAATGCTCCGGTAGCACTTCGTTTTGGACAGATCAACGCACTTTCTGAAAAGATCGGCGCCCCGGTTTTCCCTGCTGATGCCACTTCCAATGAGGACCTGGCAAAACTTATTGACGAAAGTGTAAATCACTTTGGTGGTAAAGTGGACTTTGTACTCCACTCGATTGGCATGTCCGTCAATATGCGTAAAGACAAACATTATACCGATCTTAATTATGATTTTATGCAGAAGACCTTCGATATTTCAGCTATTTCGTTCCACAGGATCATGCATGAACTCTATATGAAAGATGCAGTGGCAGATTGGGGGTCTATCGTAGCTTTGACCTATATTGCGGCTCAACGTATATTTCCTGATTACAGTGAGATGGCGGACGCCAAAGCCTTGCTGGAATCATTTGCACGAAACTTTGGATATCACTTCGGTATCCGCAATAAAGTCCGGGTAAATACGATCTCTCAATCACCGACCATGACGACCGCGGGAAGTGGGGTTAAGGGCTTTTCTGAATTTTTCAATTATGCTGACACTATGTCTCCATTGGGTAATGCAAGTTCTGAGGCATTTGCGGAGTACTGTGTGACCTTGTTTTCGGATCTGACTAAATACGTGACCATGCAGAATCTTTACCATGACGGTGGTTTCTCAAGCATGGGCGTCAATCCGGCTGTCTTGGGCAAATAGTATAAACTTTAATTTTTTTTATTCCGGATTGGACCTTATAAAAATCCTGGCCTTAAAATTGCATAGTTTTATATTATGATATTCAATTGGTTATGCATAGACAAATGTATAGGAAACTTAATTTAAGTGATCAATATTCCTAAAATTATGGGGAGCTATTTAATATATAATAAATGAATGCTTTACATATTTCGATTTTTAAAAGTTGTTTTATAAGTGTTTTAAAATCAAAGAGTTGTATTTTTTCAAGAAATCAAAAAAGTTTAACCCCAAAGGCATTTTAATAACTTTTTAATAAAATATTATTTGCTCCAAAGAGATTTTGAACTTATATTCGCACTTAGATAGTTACCAAAACTTAATCCATAAAACATATTCTACTCAATGAAACATTTAAAATTATTAACATTCCTTTTCCTTGCTCTTTTTATAGCAAGTTGTCAACCACCTGAAGATGATGTAAAAATTGAGCTTACACAAGTTGCTGCTTTTGATCACAAAATAATTAACAGCTGGAATAACGCTTTTCTGGAAATAGAAAGATATTCAGCTGGTTACAGGCCTGGTCCTGCACCAAGAGGTCTTGCTTATTTAGGACTTGCTGCTTATGAAGGAGTTGTATCCGGTATGCCAGCTTACAAATCTTTAAGTGGCACCTGGCCGGGCTTTACAGTACCTCCTGCTGATCCTACTCTTGAATATAACTGGCCGATCGTGATCAACGAAAGTTATCACCACCTGATGCCATTGTTTTTTTCAAAGGCAACAGATCCAATGAAAACTCAGATAGAAACGGTTTATGCAAATAATCTAAGTACTTATTCTGTAAGTGTACCTAATGATGTGATCGACAGATCGAAGGCAAGAGGTGCTGAAGTTGCAGCAATCGTATGGGATTGGGCTAAAACCGATGCAGTTGGACATGATCATTATCTTGATCCGTTTCAGGGCTATAACTGGCAAGACCATTTCGTAAAAGATGGAGACTGGGTTCCAACTGTTCCGGGACCTGGAAAGCCTATGGGTGGTGTCTGGGGTGGTGCAAGAGCATTTTCGCTGAAGACTCCCGCTGAATTTCTTTGCGTTCCACCAATTCCTTATTCAGAAAATACTCAGTCTGAATTTTTCTCACAGGCTTTGGAAGTCTATTCTCAAAACACACCAACACTTTCTTATGAGAAAGAATGGGTAGGAGAATACTGGAGCGATGACCTGGTGAATCTTACCTTCAGCCCAGGTCCAAGATGGATAGCTATCGGTATGCAGGTAATGGACCTGAATGAAAGCAATCTTGAAGTAGCAGTTCTAATGGCTGCCAAAGTGGGGATCGCTTTGAATGATGCTTCTGTAGCATGCTGGAAATCTAAATATCACTACAATCTTGAAAGACCTGAATCTTATATTAAAAGAGTAATAGATCTTAACTGGGAGCCAGCTCTTAATAACCCTATGAACGGTGATGTTGGATTTACTCCTTCATTCCCTGCTTATCCTTCAGGTCACGCTACGATGGGTGGAGCCGGTGCTGAAATTCTAGCAAGTCTATTTGGTTATAGCTACAGGATGACTGATAACTGTCATAGATACAGAACAGAATTTGCCGGCGAACCAAGAACCTTCCCTAGTTTTGCGGCTATGGCTGAAGAAAATGCATGGTCAAGAGTTCCACTAGGCGTTCACTTTAGAATGGACTGCACAGTTGGCGTTAACTTCGGTTATGAAATAGGTAGAAAAGTCAATGCACTTCCCTGGAAGAAATAAGAGCAATCTATTAAATATATAATAAAATACCCTGGCATTTCACCGGGGTATTTTATTTTTACGTAATATTTAATACTATGAAAAACATACTTTTTCTAATAATGACGGCTTTATTTATTTTTTGGAGTTGTAAAAATGAGCCTCGAGCAGAGATAGGTAATCAAGAACAAGATGCTTCCTACAGGCCTTATCTTAATAAGGAACAGGTGTTCAGAAATAAGGACAGTGTAATTATAAAACGTGTAAAATTTCTTGACGAGGATACCAAGACCATCACAGATTATTATGGAGATGGTAAATCGGTCAGAATAATAAAATATTTTACAAATGACCTCCAGGATGGAAAAACCAGTGTTTACTTTCAGAACGGTAAGATCCAGGAAGTCCAGTATTTTAAAAATGGGAAACAGATAGATAAAGACTCTATTTTTTATGAAACAGGTGAATTGCGTTTTGTTTATCAGTTTGAAGACGATAAGAAAAATGGCTGGATGTACCGTTATGATAAAAAAGGTCATCAGGAATTTGCTGCAAATTATCGGGATGATAAAGTGGTCGAGGTCATAGATAGCCTCCGTTTAAATAGAAAATAGTATTTTAAAGTGCAATCAACTTTAATTGAAAAAGAAAAGGCATTTTCTGCCTTATCTCCTTCCACATTGAACAGGATTATCTGGATCCTGCGCATTGCAGTGGCATGCTGTTTTATTGGCCATGGCATGTGGGGCATAGTAAGTAAGCCGGGTTGGTTACCCTTTTTTACGGTCTTTTCCATACCTCCAGATATTGCCGTGCGGTTGATGCCACTCATAGGAAGCATTGATATCATGGTGGGAATAGCGATCTTGTTTTTGTCTCACAGGCTCCTTTTAATATGGACGATCTTCTGGACTGTTTTTACAGCCTTGTTAAGACCTCTTGCAAGCATGGGTTTCTTTGAATTTGTGGAAAGGGCGGGAAATTACGGCCCTACGATAGCCCTTATGATCTGTTTATTGTCAAAAGGTCCGTCAGATGACGTCTTTAGAAAAGTCGAAAAAATCCTGCGTGCAAGCTTGTTCTTTTTATTAATAGGCCATGCCGGACTTGCTATAATTCAGCAACCAGTCCTTCTGAATAATTTAAATTATTTAGGTTATCCTACACATCAGACCGGGCTTTACGCTTTTGCAGGGTTCGAGGCCTTTTTAGCTTTTTTGGTCCTCTTAAAACCCAGATTGACAGGTCTCATGTTGTTCGTAATGGTTTTTAAACTATTTATCGAATCCATTTATCCACTCAGGGGAATTCCATACGATATCTTTGAGACTATAGAGAGGATGGGGGATTATCTTATACCTTTGACTTTATACATTATTTATAAAAACTATTCTACCTATAAGGTCACCTGGAACCTTTAATATATAAATATTCAATATATATTAAATATTAACTATCTTTATGCATACTTAATAAAACTTTTGTATAGATTATGCGGATTTTAATAGTAGAAGATGAGGTAAAGTTACTTAAGTCACTAAAAAAAGGACTGGAGGAAAATGGGTATCAGGTGGATACTGCATCCAATGGCATAGAAGGTAAAAAGCTCATCTTTGCCAATACGTACAAAGTTATTATTTCAGATATCAAAATGCCACAAAATACAGGACTGCAAATGCTAAAAGTTATCCGCCACCATAACATTGAAACGCCGGTTTTGATGCTTACTGCCTTAAGCCTTGTAGAAGAAAAACTGGAAGTGTATGAAGCAGGTGCAGACGATTATCTGACCAAGCCATTCGACTTCAGGGAATTATTGGTTCGCGTGAGAGCCCTTATAAAACGTATTCCGCGGAATGCAGAAGCAAATAGTGAAAATTTGAAATATGCTGATGTTGAAATATTTCCATCATCGAAAGAAGTTTTCAGGGCCGGGCTGCCTATTTTTTTGACACCAAAGGAATTCGATCTTTTGAATTTCTTTATGCACAATCCTGAAAAGACCATTTCTAAGAATGAACTGATGTCAAGGATATGGGACCTGGATTTTCAGACAAGTACGAACGTCCTCGAAGTGTATATTAATTTCCTGAGGAATAAGATAGATAAGGATTTTGATGAAAAACTCATCCATACTCTCTCCAGAGTAGGTTATATATTTAAAAGTGAAATTTCGATCAGTGAAAATAAGGCTTAGACTCACCATACAGTTTTTCCTGGTGGTGGCGACCATCCTTGTTTTTTCAATGTATTTTGTATATTCCAGATTTAAAAGAATCACTGATAATGAGCATTACAATAATCTGAAGACAAAGGCTCATATGACGGCTGAAATGGTCCTTCATGACGGTGATCTTGATAAAATAGAAGATATAACACCACAGACCGATCGCGAAGGATTGCCGATTAGTGATAACGTCATTATATTTAATTCGAAATATGAAAAGGTCTTTACTTTCAATAGGAACACAGACGTCGTGATCCCTTTCGATCTGGTAGAATTTTCAGGCCGGGAAAACACTCATCGTGAAGGCGATATTTATTACTATGGATTGCCGTTTAAGACCAGCAAAGGAGGAAATTATTATGTGATCGCTTCTTCCTTTTTTAATTCCAAAGAATTAATGGATCTCCGGCGGATCATTACAATCGCTATAATATTGGGCCTGGTTTTCGTAGCGGTCAGCAGTTTTTTCTATACACGGCAGGCACTGAACCCTTTATTTTCGATCGTCACGCAAATGGACAGACTGGATATGACAAAGATGGAAGGACGACTGAAAGCTTCACAATCCAAAGATGAGATCGAACATTTGATCGCGTCTATCAACAATTTGCTCTCGAAGATCCAAAGTAATTTTAATTTCCAAAAAATGTTCATCAGCAATGTTTCTCATGAACTCAAAAATCCAATTTCTGTCGTCCTGTCCCAGGTGGATGTATTATTATCACAATCCAACCGCACAGTGGATGAATATCGAAATACCCTGACCTCTTTGAGAGAGGATGTAATAGAGATCGCAGATATAACTGAAAACCTATTACAGATGGCCAAGATGAAGGCAGAGAGTTTCAAACTTGAACAAAGCCCTTTCCAGCTTGATGAGGCCATTCTGGAGTGCCAGTCAAAATTGCAGCGTGCTAATCCGGATTACAATATAAACTTCGACATTATAGGCCAGCTGGAATCGGAGAAAGACCTCACCATCACAGGCAACGAGTCACTGCTCAAAATCGCTTTTATCAATCTAATGGACAATTGCTGCAAGTTCTCACCCGACAAAAAGGTCAATGTGTCGATCAAAAACAGCAATGGTATCAAGGTACTTAGTTTTCAGGACAATGGATATGGTATCCGGGCGGACGAAATGGAGCACATCTTCCAACCATTCTACCGCAACACGAAAAGCAAACAAATCAAAGGATATGGAATCGGACTATCATTAACCGACGCTATCTTCAATGTACATAAACTCAAGCTGAATATCCAGTCGCAGGTCAATGTCGGATCCGTGTTCTCCATACAATTCACATAACTTTAATAATGTTTAATTGAAAGGTTATCACAGAGTTGCGCAGAGTTTTAAAATGAGTTACACAGAGAGGAAATGTAAAAAGGCTTTCTACCTTCTTAAACTGATATCATTATTAGTAGACCATTCTAACTATTGATTTTGAATTCTAATTTCCCTTTATCCCGTTCTCTGTGCAACTCTTGTGCATTTTCTCAGTGATTCTCTGTGATAACCTTCTTTCAATTAGTTGTTATTTCAAAGTTCCACAAAGAAATACCTAAGTTTCATAAAGAATTTTCCTCTGACTATCCTTTGACTTTCTTCTGACTTTCCTAAGACTATTTTCAGACTTTTATAGTATCTAAAATCTAAAGTCTAAAATCTATAATCTGATGGATACTGTTCCTGAGAACGTGCGTCCATCAGATGGCCAGATACCGGGGCCGGGATAGAATTGGGGTCTTTTGGCAAAATAACTTTTATCCATAATGTTATTTGCATTGAACTGGAGTTTTAAGTGATCTGATACACGAATTGCAATATTCAAATCAATAAGCGAATATGCAGGAACAAGTCCTGTAGATGAAGTTGCATTAGGAGTCACTGCGTTGAAAGCATCAGCAAAGCTCTCAGCTGTGTAGCTGTATAAAGCAGAGAAGCTTAATTTAGCATATTTGAATGTCACACCATTGCGTGAGATTATCTCAGGAACACTCTCTACTTTATTACCATCCACATTAATATTTTCACTTCCTGACCGGATCGTAGCGTCTTTGTATCTGGCATCCATATAGGATGTTGAGGTAAATAAAGATAAGTAAGTATTTTTACCCAATACAAAATCCGCTTGAAGGAATAACTCAATTCCTTTTGTGTGCGAATTACCGATATTAGTTCTGTAGATAATAAGATTATTGGCAGAGTCAGTTTGAGCAATATTTCCCAAGCGGTTGTTATATAACATGTAAAATGCATTGACATCCCATTTCAAAAGGCCGCGGCTTCCTCTGAATCCTAACTCTGCATTATACCCATAAGCATCCTTCAGGTTTTTGTCAGATTTTTCAAATAGTGAACCAGGTATGATATCTTTGAGGACCACCGGACGGTAAGCCTGTGCCCATCCACTATAGATGTTTGATACTGAATTGATGTCAAACTGAGCATTTACACCAAATAATGGAAACTTATGTTCGATGGTATTTGGTAATTGGTCTTCGGGATAATAAGTGGTAACACCTGTGAGTTTAGATTGGCCCGATTCCATTCTGACTCCGGTATTGATAGAGAATTTGGGTGTCAGTAACCAGCGGTTCTCAGCGAAAACAGCTATGTGCTGAGTTTTAAAATGAAGATCGCGGCCCCATCCAGGTGAAACTAAGACAAGATCAAAATCACTTCCGGTACTTCCTTTTCCTTGTTGACGGCGGTGAAGATCATTGTTCATATATTGGACCCCTGCTGAAATTGAACTTTTAAGTTTAAATAAAGTATAACTGTGAATTGCTCTTAACTCAGTCATATAAGTATTATAATTGTCAATATCTACCTGCCTGTTATTATATTGTAATGCAGCAGTTACAATAGTATCCAGTACATTGGTTGGTTTATCGAACATGACACTGTTTCTTTCCCCGAGTACGGCTGAAGAAGTTAGCCTAAGTTTGGTGTCGGGTCCCACATTCCAGTCAAGTGTCACTGAAGGGACATGAATAGTAGGATTATAATAATTGCGTGATCTGGTGGATTGAGTCGGATCTTCTTCAAACATTTTATCAGTTAAGGCTCCTGCAAGATGGATCACATAGTTGGAATGAGTATATTCTACTTTTAATGTCAGATTTTTATTGAAATCATAAAATAAAGAGATGGCCTCAGCATTGAATTCTGAATCACCATTATCCCTGTAACCTGACACCCATTTTTTATTCATCCAGGCTGAATATCTGAATTTACCGACCTTTCCGGAAATATTGTTATAAGTACTTACTAGCCCATAAGAACCTGCACTATTGATACTTTCAAAGGAGAATGGTTTAGTGACATCGGGCTGTTTGCTTATATAATTGAGCATCCCTCCAAATTGTCCACCATATTGAAGAGAAGAGGTCCCCCTGACGAGTTCTATTCTTTCAACAGCTTCCATTGGAATATTATAGTGACTTGCAGGATAACCGAACATATCAGAATTAGTGATGATTCCATCTTTACGGATGTTGAATTCCCAACCTCTGTGTGGATCAAGTCCTCTGGTAGAGATGTTCATTTGATTGCCTGTGCCATCCATATCATAAACAAAGACACCTGGTATTTTAGCAAAGATCTGCCTGCCATATTTTTCTGAAAGAGGGAGACTTTGTTGGGTCAGATCGATCACTTCACTTTTCTTACCGGAATAAAGATAGGTACCCTGCATCGGATCCAGACGCCGCATATCTTCAATGATACGTATTCCATCGATAATGACAGGATCCAGGGTTTGATTTCTCAGAGTGTCGGCATGTTGGCCGGATGTGGTCAATATTATAGAATTGCTGAGTAAAATTATTAAAAGGGATCTCATCTTGAAATTTAAAATACGATGCAAATCTATAATTCATCTGAAACTCCAACTAGCAATTATTGCATATTAATTTATTTTTAATAAAATACCTGAAAGAAGGATGATTTATCCACGTCCGATCCTTAGGTCAAATTATAATCCTGGTAATCCCTTCTAGAACCTAGCATCTAGCATCTGGCATCTAGCATCTAGTGCTCACTCAGATCAAAATCATTAAGAAATCCGGTATTAAAATCTCCTGCCATGAATTTAGGGTCTTTTAAAAGACGTTGATGAAAAGGTACAGTGGTTTTGATCCCTTCTATGATAAATTCATCCAGGGCGCGCTGCATTTTACGTATTACTTCTTCCCTGGTCTGTGCTTTACAGATGATCTTGGCGATCAGGGAGTCGTAATGGGGAGGTACTGTATATCCTGCGTATACATGAGTATCTACTCTTACTCCATGTCCTTTTGCACTGTGAAATGATGTGATCTTTCCGGGATTTGGCCTGAAATCGTGGAAGGGATCTTCCGCATTTATACGGCATTCCATTGCACAAAGTGTAGGAATATAGGATTTGCCGGAAATTGCCATGCCGGCGGCTACTTTGATCTGTTCTTTGATCAGATCATGATCTATCACTTCTTCAGTGACGGGATGTTCTACCTGGATACGCGTATTCATTTCCATGAAATAAAAATTCCTGTACTTATCCACGAGAAATTCGATGGTCCCCACCCCTTCATAATTGATGGACTGACCTGCTTTGATAGCTGCAGCTCCCATGACCTCCCTTAGTTCAGGGGTCATAAATGGCGATGGGCTTTCTTCTACAAGTTTTTGGTGCCTTCGCTGAATAGAACAATCACGCTCAGAAAGATGTGCAACTTTGCCATATTGGTCACCTATGATCTGAAATTCGATATGCCGTGGTTCTTCGATATATTTTTCAATATAAATTCCGTCGTTACCAAATGCATTTTTAGCCTCTGCCCTTGCATTGTCCCAATTGTATTCAAATTCTTCTTCTTTCCAAACGATCCTCATTCCTTTGCCACCTCCGCCGGCTGTAGCCTTGATAATGACCGGGTATCCTATTTCTTTTGAAACTTTTTTTCCGGTAGGAACATCGGGCACCAGTCCTTCAGAGCCGGGGACTACAGGCACTCCGGCTGCGATCATCGTTTCTTTTGCAGTTATCTTGTCACCCATGCTTCTTATCTGTTCGGGAGTAGGGCCGATAAATTTTACACCATATTGAGTACAAACTTCAGCAAAATCTGCATTTTCAGCTAAAAATCCATAACCCGGATGCACAGCATCTGCATTGGTGATCTCCACGGCAGCCATGATGCGAGGTATATTGATATAAGAGTCTTTAGATGGTGGTGGGCCAATACAAACTGCTTCATCTGCGAATCGTACATGCAGACTTTCTTTGTCGGCAGTAGAATAGATAGCTACAGTTTTTATACCCATTTCTTTGCAGGTACGGATGATCCTAAGAGCGATCTCACCTCTGTTTGCTATCAATATTTTATTAAACATAGTGTTTTTCAGTTTTGCTTACATTAAGTATCAGTACAAGAGATCCTGATCGAACTTTTTTCAGTTTGGTACTTTATTATTCTACCAGGAAAAGAACCTGATCATACTCAACGGGTGAAGCATCCTCTACCATTATTTTAACGATAGTACCTGAGACTTCAGATTCTATTTCATTAAATAATTTCATTGCTTCAACAATACAAACCACTGAACCGGATGAAACAGAATCGCCTGGCTTTACATAAGCAGGTTTATCCGGACCAGATGAACGGTAGAATGTACCAACCATAGGAGATTTGATCTCTTTAAGTCCGGATACGGGTTTGATTTCTGATGATTTGTCGGTATCCTCTGAAGAGGAAGAAGAGGTCGGATTACCTTGCGAAACGGTTGATGGTTGGCTCATATTCATTTGAGGGTACATAACCGGACTGCTGCTCTTGGAGGAAAAATGTTTGGTCCTGATAGTTACTTCAGAATCATTGTCTTTTACCTTTACCTCTGCAAGATCAGATTTTGAAACCTGACGAATTAATTCCTGAATTTCTTTATATGTCATAATAACTGAGTTGTGTATTCAAAAATGAAAAAAAATTATGCATTATTTGGCACGCTCCACATAAGCGCCTGTAAGTGTTTCTATTTTGATCGTATCACCTTCGTTGATAAATAATGGGACCTTGATCACTGCACCGGTTTCAATGGTAGCAGGCTTACTGACATTAGTGGCAGTATCCCCTTTAGCGCCCGGTTCTGAGTATGTCACGAGGACATTAATATATTGAGGCAATTCAACTCTTAAGGGAAGTTCTTTTTCAGCATGATAAAGGATATCCACTTCCATACTTTCCTTTAGAAACTGAGGACTGTCCACCATATCTTCCGGAATGGTTAGTTGTTCAAACGATTCAGTGTCCATAAGATTAAGCCCGGATTCATCTTTATAGAGAAACTGAAACTTCCTTCTCTCTACTCTTACAATATCTATTTTATGTCCTGAAGACCAGGTATTTTCCAATGTTTTACCATTGGTCATACTTTTCATTGAAGTTCTTACAAATGCTGCTCCTCTGGCAGGTTTAACGTGCTGAAAATCAGTCACTATGTATATATCATGGTTATAATCAATGCACAATCCTTTTCTAATATCGCCTGTATCTGCCATATAATTAACTTTTTATTTAAGGCGCAAAGCTATAAAATTAATACTTTTTTCCCATTGTTATACAATTAAAATAGTATTTCAGGCTATGGGCGGCCATCATATGACCATTTTATAAGAGTTGCTCCCCACGTAAATCCACCTCCGAAAGCAGTTAAAACTACATTATCTCCTTTTTTTAATTTGTCTTCCCATTCCCACAGGCACAGCGGCAAGGTCGCCGCAGTTGTATTGCCGTATTTATGAATGTTGATCATGATCTTTTCAATCGGGAAACTCAGTTGTTCTGCTACTGATGTAATGATACGCATATTGGCTTGATGAGGTACCAACCAATTTACATCTTCAAGGGTAAGTCCGTTTTTCTTTACTACCTCAGCCACACTATTGGTCATGCCCTGGACAGCATATTTGAACACATGTTTTCCTTCCTGAAAGACATAATGTTCGTGCGCATCTATAGTTTCATGAGATGCAGGTTTCACTGAACCACCTGCTTTCATATGTAACAAATGTCTGCCTGAACCATCTCCCTTCAGGATAGAATCTATGATACCTGTACCATCTTCTATAGGCTCCAGCATCACTGCTCCACTTCCGTCACCGAAGATGACACAAGTGGTTCTGTCTGTATAATCAACGATTGCTGACATCACATCTACTCCTACTACGATCACTTTTTTGTGAGTTCCTGTTAAAATAAATTTAGACGCTACTGTTAGTGCAAACAAGAATCCACTGCATGCTGCATGGACATCAAATCCATAAGCGTTCTTCAGTCCGGCTTTATCGCACAAGATATTAGCTGTGTCGGGGAAAATAAAATCTCCTGTTACAGTTGCCAACACGAGAAGTTCTACATCTTCCGGGCGAGTGTTTGTTTTTTCCAGAAGACCTAAAACTGCAGGTAGGGCAAGATCACTTGCTCCTTTGCCCGGACTATTAAGGATCCTTCTTTCTTTTATTCCTGTTCTGGATTGGATCCATTCATCATTTGTGTCTACAATCTTTTCGAGGTCCTTATTAGAAAGGACCGTATCAGGAACATATCCTTGTACACCGGTTATACCTGCTCGTATCATTTATTATTTTTCGTTAGAGTTATACTTATAAAAGTGAAGGTAAAAACTTTTGATTATTTACTTTTAAATTGTTTATGCTTAGATAAAACCTTCTTTAAGCAGATCATGAATATGGATCACACCTATGTACAGATCATCATTCATTACTAATAACTGAGTTATATTTATTTCTTGCAGAATCTGAAGAGCTTTTACAGCCAATTCGTCTCCCTGAATGGTTTTTGGGTTTCTGGTCATAATATCTGAGGCAATGACAGAGGCGGTTTCAGTTTCATTCTCAAGCATTCTGCGCAGGTCACCATCAGTGATGATACCGACGACCAGGCCTTTTTCTTCTACTGCCGTTACTCCCAGCCTGCCGGATGAAATGGTCACAATGACCTCTTTTAATTTGGCATCTGACCTTACACTTGGCCTGCCATTAAAGTGACAAAGATCTTTGACTGACATATAAAGTTGCTTTCCAATATTTCCACCGGGATGAAATTTAGCAAAATCCCTGTCCGAAAATCCTTTGGCAGTTAATAATGCTATGGCCAGGGCATCTCCCATCGTCATTTGCGCTGTAGTACTGGATGTAGGGGCGAGATTGTTGGGGTCTGCTTCTTTGCTTACCGGGATGTACAACATTACGTCTGCCTCCCTTGCCAAAGTAGAGTTCTGATTTGAAACCATGCCTATGATCTTGTTGCCCATAGTTTTGAGGAATGGAATTAGAACTTTTATCTCAGGGGTGTCGCCACTCTTTGATAAAGCCAGGATCACGTCATTTTCCTGGATGATACCGAGGTCACCGTGGATGGCATCGGCTGCATGCATAAATATGGCAGGCGTTCCCGTTGAATTGAAGGTGGCTACTATTTTCTGAGCGATGATGGCACTTTTACCGACTCCGGTGACGATTACCCTACTAGAAGTAGTATAAATCAGGTTGACTGCTTCGTAGAAGGTTTCGTTTATTTGATTCCTGACATCCTGAAGGCACTGAATCTCAGCGTCAAAAACATCTAGTGCTTTATTAATAATACTGCTTCTGTCTTCAGTCATATATTACAGATGTACTTTAATTAGGTCCCGGTTTAAAAATTCGGTGCAAATATCACACTAATAAAGCAATTCTGTGTCAGGTTCCATTATCTCTTAAATTCATTTATACACATATAAGTAAGGAATAATACTTTATATTTTGAAAAATAATTGGATAAGTATCAGTGAGAGCAATATGAATATTATGAAAAATTTGTATTTTTTGATGCTGACAAGACACATTGGATTACGCCTTGACATCAAAGATCATTCGGAAATCAAGAATTATTAAATTAATATTTTAATATTTGGAACTAAATGGGAATCTTATAACGTTAATGCTTCTACGCTTCATGAAATACGGGATGAAGTGGCCAAAAAATAAATTTAGACTTTAAACAGTTGGTTATCAATAACTAACAGCTTCATCTTCGATATTTTTCTAAAAAAGGTTAGTAAATATTTGGAGGTGGTAAAAGTAGTCGTATCTTTGCATCCGCTTTGCGAGGGAAAGGGGAAGAAAGTAGTGGGGAA
>JAYUWT010000409.1:0-3356 GCA_043753405.1 Saprospiraceae bacterium
GCACAGCATAGATTTTACCTTTGCCTAATGCGGTAAAAATATCCTGATACTCCGCATCAAACTTGAGGGTACATCGTTTTAGAGGCATATTGAGCGTGGCAAAAATCTTTTTGCTGACTCGGAAAGAAATGAGATCGAAATGAGGGTGTTCATCCGTATCCGGAAAAGAAAGAGCTAGGGCTTGAATTGTTTTTTTTGACAGCATCTGATAAAATTATGTTTTTGAAGGTTGGTCTACTGCAACCAATGCATCAAAAATGATATTTTTTTCAATTATCTATTTACACCCTCCACATTTGTAACAGCAAATCCAAAACCTGCATGACTGGCTACGATCGGCAAAAGTCTCTCGATAGCATGCAACAGAGTTCCATCGATAGGAATGGGTTCTTCCGGATAGTCATCCCAAGTTAAACGTAATGAAAATAATGGCTCTAATGCTTTTACGCGAGCCCAAAACATAGTGCCAATGGGGAACCAAATTTGGTCTGGCAATGAACTGATGCCAAGACGAGTTGCCAGTGAAATTGCATAAGGCAGATTGCGATCCCACCCTATGATATGAGGATCATCAGGAAACACGATACCAAGAGATGAGTCGGAAGAGAAACAACCCAATATGATATCGGCCATAGCGCTTTTTCCTCCTAATAGGTTTTCTAATAAAAAGTCATACCATGCTATTCCAATATTTTTATCTGATACGTGCATGCTTTTCTTGGTATGGATATGGCCTATGATATCATAAGATTTCAACAGAGTTTAGTCAAGCGCAGTTAGCATTGGACCTATATCCCGACCTTTATTGGGTACGATTATGATTTCACATATTTTGCCCTGATAGGTATTAGCTAAGGTTTCCTTCACTTGTAGAAATACTGCATTGGATGGTACCGTGATGAACAAATCTGGCCGCACCTCATTTAGATTCAAACGCCACAATATCACAGTAAACAAATCGATATAATAGATGTGTATATGAAGAGCTATGCGCAGGGATGTATTCACTGTCTGCTTCATAGTCTGAGGAGTGATGACCTTGGTTCGCCACCTACCCGACGGCTTATTTGCCTTTAGATATTGGACTAATGCATCGGAACCAGGCTTATATGATGGGCAACTCTCTTTAAAAATTCCGGGATGAAATCCTGGAAAAAGTTTTCGTTGAAAATGATTTGAAGCATAGGACCTGACATAATGTCGAATGATGTCTTCCATTTTATAACTTCCATCAGGTAAATAATAATCAATAAGTGCTAACCGGGAATTTGATATATCTATTTTATCAATTTTTTCTTGTTTAGCATCGGCCACAGCCTGCAAAGCTATCTGCTCAATTTTATTGGCGTAATTTTCAAAATTAAAAAGTGAATTTGCTATGAGATGCAGTTGAATTCCTACGCTCTGGGCATTGACATGAGATTGGAGTATTGCTATGACTTTTTCAGCCATTATCGAGACATCGAGATAAGGGACCACACATTCATTTTGGAGACTATTTTCTTTGAGAATATTAGCTAAACCGGTGGAACAGTCAAAACAAATCAAAGGAAGTTTGTGTACCATGGCATCAATAGCCACATTTGGAAATGGGTCCAACCTGGAACATAGGAGAAAAACATCGGCATGTTGGTAAGCTAATTCAAGGTTGGCGACTTCATCTATAATAAAGACATGATGTTGTAAACCAGCACGATATATGTGTTCTTTAAGGTAAGCGGAATAATTAATGTCCTCAGGATCATACCCTTTGCCGATCCAGACAAAACGAAAATCATATACTGGATTAGATCTTAAAATAGCTGCAGCACATTGGATAAATAAATCTACTCCCTTACGGAATGTCACAGTTCCTATCCCCAAAATTACTTTAACTCGTGTTGTAGAACCTTTAGGCTTCAGGATATCCAGTATTCTCTGACTTTCCATTATAGTTTCAAAATCGGGATACAATGCATAGGGTATCTTACAAGCTCCCTGAGGGATTATGTGAACGTGATGTTTTTTCAATTCAGGATATAACTCAAAGACATTTTCCTTCGTCAAAGTATTGGAAAAAACGGTAGCAGTAGACCACAAGAGTGTTTCGTGAAACAGCCCATGGGGTCGAGTGATAGCTGCAAACTCGTGAATAAGTGTGACGGAAGCAAGGTTATATTTAGATGTAATGGGAAGGACTTTATAAGACTCAATACTATTTACAATCGAAAAACGAAAACTAAAGGTGGTAACTAATTTTTCAAAAAGGGCATTCAGCAATACATGATCACCGCGGGATTCCATCGGACCAACGACATAAGACCCTGCTTCCATGAAATACTCTTTAATGGACCCGGCAAATCCTTTATACAATAAAAGAAAGACGATATTATATTGATGGTGCCATTTCTGAGCCAGATTTAATAAAACTATAGGTGCTCCGGATCTACTGTCTTCATGGCTGATGAGTAACAAGGTTTCTTTTTTGGAATCGAAGGGCTTACTACCTTTTTGAATTTCAGCTTCGAATAAATCATTCCGATTTAAAAGTAAAGGAATGTGGTCTGGATTTTGGTAAGAGATCGAATTGAAATACTCGTGTGGGTTGTGGTATGTAATTTTTAATAAACTATGCAATAATTTACGGATAGGCCTCAAGCCTCTTTTTACCATTTTTTTTACGAGCTTAGGCATTCGACCGTGCACAGCCTGAAAAATAGTATGAATTGAATTCAAAAAATTGAATTTCATTTAAAAATCCCGAAAAAAGGGTATTAAAATTTTCAGAAAGCTAACTATTTTCTCCATTATTTTCATAAATTTGAGAGTTTAAGATAGAATTTGTTCTGACTTGAATATTTATTTTATTTTAGTATTAGTACCTACGAAAATTGCAAAAATTATACTCCATACATTGAAAACCCCCAGCCTATCGGCTCTAAAGAAATTTATTCATTCTACTTTTTTCAATACGAATAAGGATGGACCTACTATAAGCAAAACTTCATCTAAAGAAGAATTTCAAGTACCCCCTGAAAGCCTAACTAATTTTATAGTAGGGCCTGGTGATAATAAAATAGTAGGCGAAGAATTTTTCAAGCACTTTGTTAATATTGGAGGATTAAAACCTACTGATCAAGTGTTGGATGTGGGCTGCGGATTTGGACGGATGGCTATTCCATTGACTGGATATTTGACTCCTGCGACGAAATACAGAGGGTTTGATATAGTAAGGGAAGCCGTAGATTGGAGTACAAAAACAATAAGTTCCAGGTATTCAAATTTTAAATTTTTTCATTCAGATATTTATAATAAATGCTATAATCCAGCTGGTACCTTTAAAGGGGAAGTAAATAAATTTCCGTTTGAAGATAACT
>JAYUWT010000410.1:0-3346 GCA_043753405.1 Saprospiraceae bacterium
GCACCTTCAATAATATTAATTAATTCCTGAATATAACCTGATATTACCTGGTCATAATAGGCATCAATATCATAAAAAACAAACTTTTCAAGTTCCCCATGATTATACTGAACATTCAGTAATTTCTTACGTAAAGTCTCGAAGCGCACCAATTGATTATAAATAATATCAATCATTGCTTTTATTTGTTCATATTTTTTAGTGTTGTCTGAGGCAACATTGAAGTTCTTAATGCAATTATTGAAATTGAAATGTTCCGTGAAGAGATCTTTAGTGATGTAATTCGAAATAATGGCAGATATATTCTGATCAAAAAAAGGTTGCCAATTACTTATATTTCGGTTTTCAAAAGTAGAATAGTTCAAAAGGGCACCATACTGATGCATCATTGAAATGATCTCTTCGGTTTTACGATCATCAATAGCTATTTCAAGAGGGTTGGTCTTATTTAATAACCGGGTGTGTTGTGTTGTCCCGATGATCTTTGGATCTGATGATATTTTAAATTTTATATCACTCATCTTGTTTCTTCAGGTAGACTCGTACCTTCATTTTTATAGAATGGAAAAACTATGTTATGACGGGTATTGGTAGCTCTAACTCTGTAAATGACCTCAATATTGACCAAACCTTCGAGATATTTGCTGTTATCAATATTGACTTCTATTACATCTACTCTCGGTTCGAATTGATCGATTGCTGTAATAACTATATCGCGGATAGTATATTCGAGGTTAGAACTGATAGGTTCAAATATCATATTAAACAGATCGCAGCCATATTTCAATTGGGTCACTCTTTCACCGGGAGTCACAGCAAATAAAATTTGCAAACTTTGGGATATATCTTTGAAATCAGAAACCATTTCAGTATCACCCGTCATGATATTGAATGTGGGTGGAAATGCCCATCCTGTGCCCAAAAAGGAGAGCTTTTCTCCTGATGCTTTTATATTTATATCTTCTACTTCCATTATAAATTAACCTATGCTTATCATTCCCCCACTTAAAGTGATTATTCCTCCTGACATTCCAACGATCGGAGCACTCATTTTTGCCTGAGCCATGCCGGTCACATTAGTCATAGAGCCTGAAATATTCATAGGACCGACGGATGTTACATCCACTTTTGCAGTGCCAGTTACAGCAACACCTGTTAATCCACTAATATCAACCTTGGTGAGTGAACTCATTGTTATTCCTGAGGATGACATCTCCAGTTTATTCTGAAATGAATCCTCCAGTGTTATTTTTTGAGCAGAATCATCCATACTGAATTTCCTCCCACCCGGAGTTTCCAGTGTTATGGATTTCTTTTGCTCATCGTAGGTGAGCTTCAATTTAGATCTGGAAACAAATCCTTTGATATCATTACTTTCCTGATGAGGATATGGAGATTCATTATGTGAACTATATACCGAACCAAGGATAACCGGGTAGCGCGAGTCAGAATTTAAAAATCCAACTATTACTTCGTCATCTATTTCAGGAACAAAATAAGTTCCATGTTGATTGGAAGCATGCATTGTGGAAAGTCTTGCCCAAATGCCATCAGCAGATTCTGTAACTACAGGAATATCAACTTTTATCCTAAAGGCTCCTGCAGGGTCACTGGCCAGTTGTTTGACCTTACCGATAAATAATCCTTCCATAGAAGGTAATTGACCTGTCGTGGTAGGATTGTTGATATCATGTCGTGATTCTATATACCAATCTTTTTCCCAACCAAGGAAAATTTCCACGATCCATTTTCCACTTTGCAACACATGGTTTACCTCCCTGATATAAGCTTTTCCATCAAACCACCTTCCAAGCCCTTTAAGTTCTACAATAGTGTCTGGTTTAAACTTTTCAGTTCCATGACATGTCATAGAACCTGTGGTTCTTGACATTTTGGAGCGTTGAAATTGGGCAGTAGCCCATTCTTCCAGGTCAGTCTCAGGTAACTCACCTGTACTTTCCATCAGGAATTCTCTTTTGTTAAATTTATCTGCTAAAAGGGAAAATTCTATATTACCCGAATTACCTTGATTGTTAACTGAAACATCACGGTTGGTTCCCTCTTTTAAGCTTTGTGCAGCCGGATCCCAGGATATGGTTTTCACTTTTTTCAACTGGAAGCCACCATCTATTTCAAGCTCAGATTTTAATATATCAGTTCCGTAAGTCAATAAATGGATTGGTGCAGAGCTGAATTCAGGCTTTTTTATTTTTATTTTATCGTCTTCCGTAAGGAGAATATGACCATTAATTTCCAGTCTTGAAAGAATGAAGTCCCAGTCACAGCAACCATATTGAATGACCTGAGGATGTTCTATAGGTGTCGTTTCTACGCTTTTATCTAATCCGTATTCACTGATAATTGTTGAAAAGATCTCGTGATCTTTTTTATTTGTGAAATATTTATTGTGTCTTCCTACTGTTAGATAATGTGCTTTATTTACACAATAACATGTCACTTCAGAGTGGCCGCCCGGTTTAATAGATATACCGACTTTCAGAACTACACCTTCAAATATTTTGCTCATGTTATTCTGATGGTAGCCGGCATTAATAATAATTGCTTTCCCCGGCGTTACTACATCTTTATTTTGCAATTCAAAATCTACACTACTTGGATTTCCATCCAGAAAGGTGAATTCTGCAGTTGCAATTTTATTAATCTTTCTATGAACATTAATTGTCTGAATTACGTACTGATCTTTAAGCTTCTCACCATCCACCATGACTTCAAAAGACAGTAGATCCACCTCCCTTATTAATGGAGATTGTCCAGTTACTAATGGTCCACTCATCGGTTATATTCTTTCTAAGGGTGGAAAAACTAACAGACTACCTGCGGGAATTTTCCTGAAGTTAATGATTTCATTCACTTTAGCTATCTGAACAGCCTGGGTAGGATTTGAGTAGATCTCCTCGCAATACTCGAAAATATTATCACTTTCTTTAAAATACCTTAGGTGAGTCATATCAGGGGAAGACATTTTGCGACTTGCTGCATCAGCAGGCAGGACGAATTCGTCAAAATTAAGGGTGATCTTGGCGCGAAGGGGTTTCCCATCCGACTTAAAGAGTACATAATCTATATTGCATGTCTTCAAATGACATTTAAAATTAATGGATCCATAAGATATTCTCAGGTAATGAGGTTTGTGGATGCTATCCACATAATTATAAATGGCATCTCCTAATTTTTTAATTTCATCAGCGACATCGAGCCTGTCTCCTGTAGCTCCTGTGCCATCGATTACAAAAATGAAATTAAGTTTACTGTCATCATAACCTTCGAAAGTAGTGACCCTTCTATTGGTATTTGGTTGATCTATTTTAAATTTTAATCCGTATGA
>JAYUWT010000411.1:0-3344 GCA_043753405.1 Saprospiraceae bacterium
TGTTCCATTGACACCATTTGGTGATGTTCCGAACAATGCAGGAGGTGTAGAATTCTGACAAAGTGGGCCGATCGCGGCAAAATTTGGAGTAATAGGTGCTGCAATTGTAATATTTAGAGTTTGTGGAAGAGCACAAACACCCATATTGGGAGTAAATATGTAATCAGTAGATCCTACAATGGCAGTATTTATGACATTTGGACTCCATGTACCGTTAACGCCATTTGGAGAAACATTGCCTAATATCGGTGCAGTAGAATTCTGACAAAGCGGTCCGATGGATGCAAAGTTAGGAGTAATGGGGGCATTAACCATTATTGTCATCGTGGTAGGATTGAAACACACCAGGTTAGTAGGCGTGAAAGTATATACCTGACTTCCACTAGTGCCGGTATTAATAACATTTGGAGACCATACTCCAGCTACTCCTTCAATAGAATTAGTATTTAAAATGCCGGGAGTATCGCCCACACAATATGGGCCTAATGGTGTAAAAGTGGGTGTGGTTTTTGCAAGATAAGATACTACCACGTTATCTATTCTGTATGTTTCAGTCGGATTTTGATTGCCCGCGTATATTTTAATTAATAATGAATTACCCGAAAGAACATTCCCGGTATTTGCTGCCATCACCAGGACATTCCCGCACATGTAACCATACAACACATCAGGACCCCCATCAATTGAATAATAACAAGCTATTTGATCATGTCCACCTCCTATTGGGCCGGAAGGGGGTCCTCCGGGAGAAGAACATTCTAAACTTCCCGCTGCTGTCATTTGAGTAGTAATACCCACTTTGCATCTGTTAGAAATATCGATCGGGCCAAAAGAGATCAGATTTAAATTATCACCACAATTTAAAGGTGGAGTGGATGAACCGTCTGTACAATTCACACAATTGAATCCATTTGCCAATGTGACTGTAAATTGTTGGGTCTGAACGCTGAATATGCTGATCGGACCCGGACATCCTCCCGGCACACTGGCAGCCCATGGTTGGCCACCGGACATCACGCCGGAAGTGGTTCCATTGGGATTTACAAAATCTTCCTGAGTTAATGTGATCTGAGCTTTTAATCCTATAGAATGAATCAGTAGAAATCCAAAAAGAAATAATAAAGATTTAAAAGACAGAATTTTGATCATTATAAGGGCTCAATTTAAAAAAGAGGGAAGATAAGAACTTCCCTCTTTAATTATCCTTATTTATTTAATATAAACTTCAATGTAGTATTACGATTGTTATTATTCACACTACAGAAATAAACTCCATTTTCCAGATTATCAAATCCGAAAATTTCATTATTTCCTATATGTTTCATAGCAACCATTTTACCATTTACATCAAATATTTGCAACTCTCCTTTTCCTTCCATACCATCTATTCTAATAAATTGCTGATTGTAATTCGTGATCTTAAGATCTGGTCTTGAATTGAAATCAACTATAACTATAGGAGAATAACTGGATTTGCCATTCAGGTCGATCTGTTTTATCCTGTAGTAATTTACTCCTTCTTTAGGATTATTGTCCATGAATGAATAAGAATTAATAGCTACTGAACTTGTCGAAGGGGCTTTTTGACCGAGCAATACAAATGATTTACCATCAATACTCCTTTCTATTTCAAACATTTTATTATCCACTTCATTGGAAGTTGTCCATGACACCTCTACATATGCATTCTCTTTTGTAGCACTCACGTTTACCCAAGTTAGAGGCAAGGCAATATTTTCTGAAGCTACAACAAATGGAGAAAAATCTGTAAATGGAGCTGTAGATTCTGCTGAAGGATCAAAGACATTGTATAATGCCGGATTGATCACATCAAAATAAACTCCATTCCAATGACCTATTACCAGATTGACTCCCGGTGTGAAATTAGAACCTTCTGTTCCGGAATCCCATTGGAGTTTTAAATTGATATTTGCAGGCGCACCGCTATTGTCTATTTCCCATTGGAATTGAATACATTTAGTGGCATCAGGCGGACTAACTCCTCCAGTCCCTAAAGGAGTAACCCTTGCTGTATAATTATCGAAATCTGTTCCTGCATTGGCATTCAAAGTAGCAGGCATGTAATAGAGAGCGTTTGGACCAATTGGAAAAACCACAATTTGATTAGCCGGTACAGTTATATCAACTAATCTGGTAAGACCACCAGTGGTAGAAGATAAATTGTTATCATCACTTGTCGCTACATACCTAGTATCAGAAGCTCCGGTGATCGCACCCAATACTGTCATATTGAAGTTATTAGTGTACACCAGCCCATTTGTCAAAATAAGCTCATGATCCAAATTAAAATCATTGATCAACATGACACCAAAAGGATTATTTATCTCTAGGGCAACTGCGCCCGTAAATCCCGGTGCAGAATTTATAGTCTGTGTAACAGTACCTGACATTACGACCTTGTGGCCTATTCCACCGCCTGTTTTCGTAATTGAACCTGAAGAAATTAAATTTCCTGCTAAATTAATAAGACCACTACCAAAAGGTGCAGTAGCATCACTACCTAATATAAGAGTTCCTTCATTCATAAGATCACCATCAATATTTAAAATACTGATTCCATTACCATTGCTAAGATTTAAAATTCCTTCCGCTTCTATGTTTACGAAACCCAGGACCGAGAGTGTCGAATTTAAACTTGCTGTGAGTCTGACTTCTTCTAAGCCGGGCCCCGTATTTAATATATTGAAATTTCCGTTGATAGTATGAAGATTGCCGGAGAAATTTATCCCATTAGGTTGTGTGGGATTATTCCATGTAAAATGATAAAATGCCTGATTAGCAGTTGTATTGAATGCAGTTGCTGCGCCTGTGGCCAGAATCTCAATTGTTGATTCTACGTTCCAGGTTGCAATAGGGAGTATGATAGTAGAACTGGTTGTTTTATTGTACTGAAATTTTCCGCCATTATTCACTTCCACCACACTACCAGTAGTAATTATGCTACCATCTGTCAACTTCCAGATTCCATCAATAGTTAGGTCAGTTCCAGTGCCATTTGCTATGGTCAATGTTCCACTTAAAACTTCTAATGTTGCTCCTGCTTGAATGACAGTTTCGTCAATTGAAAGATTACCGGATACAGTAACTATATTACCTATCTGTATGATTATGGAATTATCTTCACTGGATGGAGTGGATATAGCCGGGGAAAATGAAACATTATCCCCTGATGATTCCCATGTTGAGGTTGAAGTCCAGCTTCCTGAAGCTATCGATCTATAAAACATTGGATTGGTAACTCCTGTGCCGGTAAAGTTAATTTGGCAGGTAGCTTCGTCGCCATCATTGGATGCTAATGATATCGCTGCACCTTTACTTCCTGC
>JAYUWT010000412.1:0-3342 GCA_043753405.1 Saprospiraceae bacterium
CCGGATGCCCGTTTTGTAAAATGTTTTTCATGCGTGGGCAATGCTTTGATGATTGATCCTGATTTTGGAGGTCTGAAACCCAGCATGTTTATTTGCGGCAATGATGAGAATGCAAAACAGGTGGCCCGTGACTTGCTGGACAAGATTGGATGGGAAGCAGAAGATATGGGCATGGCTGAAGGAGCGAGAGCGATAGAGCCTTTGTGTATTCTGTGGTGTATACCGGGAATGAGGAGTGGGCAATGGAGGCACGCGTTTAAGCTGTTGAAGGCATAGGGCAAAAGCGGAAAGGCGAAAAAGGCAGAAAGGCGGAAAATCGAAATGCCTAATTCAATAGGCAATAAGCAATAGAATCTCGGAGAAGGGGGCAAGCCCTACACAGTACATTTTTCATTAATTAGTTTGTCCATGCTCCCTGCCCCACGGTTCCTGAGCTGTAGCACAAGGTTGCGCGTGTGCAGGTCGAAGGATGCTCCATGCGTTTCCATAACATTCATTATATTGTATTACCAAAAATTCATTCCCATGAATTCCAGCTACACACAAGTAGTGATATACCTGTTCCTGTCGGTGGTTGGAATTAGTCAATCCCAGGCAAACACTTCTGTTTCATTCCTTTTTGATTGCAACACAGATACACTTTCTCTGTGCGTGGAAGATGATGGTGTCAGGCTTCCTTCCAATAATAAAATTTATCTCGGTGAGAATCATCCGGATGCTACTTCTTGTAGTGTGCATGTGAGTCAATCGATCAAAGTGCAGCCCGAATGTCCGGGTGTGGTGCATTATGAGGTGCAGTTATTTTTGTTCAGTTTTGGTGAACCAATAATCCTTCAAACCGGCACTTCAGCAGCAACAGATTCTCTTGGTGAAGTAGAATTATTTTTTGATTCGCAATTGTCAGCGGATACGAGCATCAGTCAGAATGGAATTCCATATACGACGGGATGTGATCGTTATCACAGGATTAAGTGGATTGTGACGAATTCGTGTGGGCAGGTGAGTGTGTGTGAACAGTTGGTTGATTTGTATGATTGTGTGAACATCGATTTCTCTCTTCCATCAGAACCTCCAATTATATTTTATCATTGTGATTGGTTCAAGGCTATGCACTTGAAGGATATTGTAAAAATACTTTCGCATGATTGTTCGTTCAAAGATGAAATGTTATTGAGTTTTGAACAAGGATACTATAAACCAGATAGCAGTATTATGATCTGTTATGTTCCAGCGTTTGCCGTAGAAGTAAAATATAATTTTTGGATTGCAGATAAAGGAAGAGATCTGAATTGTGATGGAGAAGTCACATGGACAGAAAGAACTCTTACACAAGGGCAGATAAAAGTAATTTTCTTAACCAACGATTGCATTGTTTGTGATCCCCCTAATGGTACCGCCATAGGTGAAATAATGACGGAAGATCAACAGAGCGTAGAAAAGGTTACGGTATCTATTTTCTCATCAGGTCTATCAACGATTACTTACAATACGACGGATGATGGGAAGTACTTTTTTACTAACATCAATGAACAAGAAAAAATAATAGTACCCACAAGAAATGATAATCATCGGAATGGTGTATCCACGCTTGACCTGGTTCGTATTCAAAAGCATTTATTAGGGATAGAGCTTCTTTCAAGTCCTTATGATGTTATAGCTGCGGATGCAAATAAAAGTAATGCCCTAAATGTGCTTGATTTGGTTGAATTGAGGAAACTAGTCCTTGGAAAGTATATCCAATTACCATCTGTGGAAAGCTGGAGATTTGTGCCTAAAAAATTAGTGTTTTCTGACTCAAATTATCCATGGCCTTTTGATGAGGTTATAACAATACCTGCTAATGAAGAAATAGGTGACATTGATTTTGTGGCCATTAAAGTCGGTGATGTGAACAATACAGTTGATGCAAATGCAACAGGAATATTACCACGCAACCCTTCGCCTTTGATTAAATTCAAGACGCTGCAAATCGAATATGAGAAGAATGAAATAATCGAAATACCCATTACGCTCGATGATCTGGAAGAAATACAAGGCTTCCAGTTTACCATCTCATCTCCTGATCTGGAATTTGTAAGTGTAACATCGAATACAATTGACATCTCTGACGAACATTGCAGTTTGTTTGGAGACAAGATCACCATGAGCTGGTTTGATATGGATGGTATTGATTTTGACAAAGATGATGTCATTTTCACTCTGAAGGCAAAAGCAATAAAGAATGGAAGCCTGAAATCAGGCTTTACGATTAATTCAGAAATTACTGAAGCAGAAGTGTATTCAATGCAGGATGAGATCTTTACTCCACAGCTATTGATTCATGATGATAGTGAAGTGAATACTCCTGCACTGATGCCCAATCCATGGAAAGAGCAAACAACGATTGTTATTAATCTGAAAGAAGATGGAATAATAGAAATAGAGATTTTGTATCTGAATGGCAGGACTGTTTATTCTGAAACCAAATATTTGCTCAAAGGAAGTAATGAGATCCTCCTTGAATCAAAGAATTTTGCGGCAAGAGGCTTGTTGATGTATTTGATTAAAACTGAGACTGAAACTTTATCTGGCAAGATGGTGGTGTTGAAATAAAAAATTTTAGCCGATTTTATTGCTTATTGCCAATTGCCTATTGAGTTGCCGCTAATTACGCTAATTGCCGCTAATTTATTTTCACCAATGCCCTTACATATAGAATCACGGAGGCGGGGGCAAGCCCCGCGCACTACTCCATGCCCCATGCTCCATGCTCCATGCTTTTCACCCGGCAAGTTTCTTTCAACCTCCAACTAGTAATTTTTAATTATATTGTTGAACATTCAAATTCACTCCTATGAATTCAAGCTATACCCCATTAGTTTGTTTATTCCTTTTGCTCTCCGGAATAAATAAAACATTCGCAAACTCCTTACCACCTTTATTTTTCGATTGCACAACTGATACTCTTTCACTTTGTGTGGAAGATGAGGGAGTGAGGCTACCGGCTAATAGTAAATCATTTCTCGGTGAAGCTCATCCGGATGCAACTTCATGCAGTGTGCATGTAAGTCAATCTATTAAAGTGCAACCTACATGCCAGGGAGTTTTGCAATATGAAGTTCATCTATTTTTATTCGATGCAGGCGATCCGATCATACTTCAGTCAGCAGCATCTGCTGTAACGGATTCCCTCTTCGAAGCGGAATTGTCATTTGACTCTGAATTATCGCCGGATACAAGCATCAGTCAAAATGGGATTCCTTATACCTCAGGGTGTGATCAGCATCACCGGATTAAATGGGTTGTGACTGATTCATGTGGACAAGTGAGTGTTTGCGAAAAGATCATTTCCATTTATGATTG
>JAYUWT010000413.1:0-3342 GCA_043753405.1 Saprospiraceae bacterium
CTGGACTAAACGCCCAATTAAAAAAATCTATCGCTTTCGATAACCTTTCATATAAAAGTAATCAAAAATGTTCAAAACAAGCAGTCATAATTGCCGGTCAGAAATGATCGGTGAATGGTGCACAAGTAATCTTCGCTGCTTTAAAGAAAGTGAAAATTGGAATATGGTGGAAACTTTGATATAGGAATGTGAAGACTATTTCCATTGAAATCAAATCAGGATCCTCTGGTCGATTAATTTAATAAATAACTTTACAATCATTTATGGATTGAGCAAATCAGGCTAAATCTTATTTTGAGGTGCCGGAGAAGGAATTTGGTATAATTCCAAATAACACAAATTGCAAGTAATTAAGGGATTCTTTCTCTATAGGAGCCAAGACCACAGAGTGGTCTGATTACATTATACAGATCTAAGCACTGAAATTGATACATCCTCGTGAATAGCAATATCGATAAATTTTAATAAAATAATGTTTTCAAATAAGCCAAACTCCAGTGCTCCGTAGGAGCTCAACCTTTGTAACAAAAAAACTGCAATAGTATTAGCTCTGTAGGAGCGAAACTATTCATACCACTCAAATAAATATCAGCTATCGTGATCAATTTCTGATTTTTTCAATGTCTCTAAATATTCCTCTTTAAAGCTGGTTCGTTTATTATTTAAAATAAAGAAGATCTTAGATAAGCATCAGCATGTATTGATGTAACCCTTTCACTCGTGCACAATGTTTGAAATTGCCTGCATTCTTACCACCTACTTACCCTTACAACTATTCAATATCTTTTGAAGATTTACTATGTATGCAGGATCATTATCTCGTTTAGCAAGTACAAGGCCTTCATTTGCATCACTCACTGCGATATCACATTTGCCCAATTTGGCAGCAATCTTACCTCTTAGGTTATAAGTCCAATATTGTTTATCGGCAGCGACTACTTTATCAGCCCAGGCAAGTGCTTGATTTAAATCTATGTTTTTATCATAATAGTACTCGGCAGCACTGAAATAGGTATCATTTGTCGCATCGGCGGAGCTCGTCTTTTCTTTTATCTGTGCCAAAATCAGATCATGTGCGTCGTGTACCAGTTTAAATTTTACCTGAGCATACTCCCATTTGATAAAAACATGCGCAGATGTTTCATTAAAATCGGTGAATCCCATGGTAAAATATTCTTCTTTTGCTACTAACTTTTGTGCTTTCACTGTAAACCGAAGGAAGTCTTCGGAATCTTTATATTCGTATGTACCGAATTGATTTGGATTTTTGGAGAGGATGATGGTCCAGCTTGTTAAGTTTGGTATAGTGACAATGCCGTAGGTACCGGCTGGTAATGCATGTCCGTCGATAGTCACATCTTTGTCTATGGTGAGGTTGGGTATTTTATTAGCTCCGGTGCGCCAAACTTTACCGTATGGTATCAGACTTGATCCTATCATTTTACGGCCTTTGAGTGCGGGTCTGCTGTATTCTATGGTACTGTTTGCAAGCCCAACAGTTTGCTTGACAGTAGCAGATGGGCTTGGAGCAGGCAGATCTATCTGAGCTTTGATGAATAATGGAAGTATAAATAATAGTGATAAAATTGAATATTTCATATTTTTGAAGATAGTTTATTGTCTGTGCAAAAGTAAGTTAGTATTCAATGAAAGAAAGAAATATTTAATCTAAAATTTAATTAATTACTAATCAGTCGGGTTAAAAGTGAATTGAGTTGTAGTTCGCAAAAGAGTGATATACTACCACATTATCCGAGATAAGTCAAAGCCTTAGGTACCGGTTGTGTATAAAAATATAAATCAGTCAATTGTTTCACCTTTGCTATATTCAACATTTCTGTAATTATAATATCTACTGCATCTGGTGATACTATGAGTTCGATGATCTCAAGCTCCCGATTTACTGTAATAGATGATCCTTGTCGGGATTGGCCACCACCAGACTCTTTACCATAAGTCACACTGGCACCAGGTGCTCCGGCATTCATAGCAGCCTGTATAAGGGCATCACCCTGACCGCGCTCCACTACACAGGTGAGTCGCTTGAGCTCATTGAGATATTTGCGTTGCTTTTTGGTACCTTTTTCTGTTTGTATTCGCCACGCAGATCCTCCTTGTATTTCATCTATGGCTTTTATCATTTGATGTCTGCTGGCCAATTCATTTTTAGTGGTAGCTGTACTGGGAATGTTTACGATGCCTTTTTGTATGGGTATAATATAAATAAATCCCATACCCGGTGTATCCAGTCTTCCTTCTTGTATCATGGCCTCAAAAACCGGATCGGTATCATAATTATCCACTACTAATCGTATCATTTCCTTTTCAGGACTAATGGCTATACGAAGTAATCCCAATCGATCTCGTATACCTCTGCCCTGACCAAATACTACTGTAGGGCCTACTGACCCTGCCCGAATGGCAGCGGTAGCTATTTCGTCTGCAGTATTGCGCTGTGCAGTGCAGTAGATACCATATAGATTGTTTTTATATTGAATGTTTTCTTCTTGAGTATTGGAAATGGTTTGATTAAAATCATAAGGCTTTAGAAAGAATGTTTTTTCGCATACTATTGAATAAACGGCTCCTATTCCATTTTCATCTAATTTACAAGCAAATGCAATACGGTCCATCAGAGCATCTTTAAGATGATTGGGCACCAGCATTTCCAATACTCTTTGTTCCGGACTTACAGAGGGTGTAAACTGCTGATACCATTTTTCTTTGTAAAGTGTTCCCCGTGCATTGATGATAATATCTGTATGCAAAGATAGGGGCAATGATTTTTGCAATATGTCCTCCGCATTTGCCTTTGGAAGTATGACCGTAATAAGTGAAAAATTATTTTGATATGCTAATTGCTCCATAGGTGTGTTATTTTTTGGATTCCAGATTTTGTCTCGAAACGATCTTTCCTATCAGGAGTACGGTAATTATAGGCATTACAGCAGCCATGGTCAATATTCCAAATCCCTCTATTACTCCAGGTACATTTTTAGCTAATTCAAGCCCCATTACTAAAACCAGCGGTACAGATACAGGCCCGGTAGTCACACCTGCACTATCCCAGGCAAAATTTACAAATGCTTCAGATGAAATCAATGTCAATGGAATTAATAGTATGTACATGGGCACTACTATATAAGCCAAAGGTAGACTGAATGCAATCTTCATTACTCCCAATGCAATACCAAGTCCCACTCCTAACGCAACCGTATGAGTCAACAATGATCTTTTGATAGATCCTACTGTAGCTTTCTCTATAGTAGTTCCCAGGGTTTGCAAAGCAGGCTCTGCCAATGTAGCTGCATAACCAAGGAAAAATCCAAATAGTATTACAAC
>JAYUWT010000414.1:0-8665 GCA_043753405.1 Saprospiraceae bacterium
GTTTCAGGCCATTTGCTTGGCACCAACATGTCCTGAACTTCCTGTGCAAGTTGCATTTCGTTATTGAATCTTTCCTGCTCCAACTGTCTGTTAAAAAGTCTTTTATTTTCAATTGCTACTGAAATGATATTGGCAAGTGTAGCTACGAATTCATAGTTGTCATGAGTGCGAAGGTCCATTCCAAAATGCCCGACCAGGACAAAAGCTATATTGGTTTCTTTGTGTTTGATCGGAATGATGTAATCCAGATCTTGAAATAGCTTTTTGTCTTTTTTGGACAGGAATGTTGGAGTAGAATAATTAACTAAGATGGATGAAAAATCAATACTAAAATCTTTATCAAAACCAATACTGCTTTTTATCTTCCAGCTGTTGTCCTCATTGAACAGAAGGATCATTTTATCAACAGCCATTTCCGCGCTCAGAAAATTACTGAAACGCCTATATAATGATTCTGCTGAAGCATTTTCATTGATCTCTTTGGTTATTTGAGATAGATAACTTACCTGGATATCCTTATAATAAAGGCTCCTTTCAAGACTCTTTATTTTAATTTGATAAGTAAATACATCGTCAACCATGATTTAAGGCTGTAAGTTGGTTTTAACATCAAAGATATCTCTTACTCCATTGCCAACCAAGTTAAATGCTAAAACAAGTAATAATAATACCATAACCGGTGCAATAGCTAACATAGGCTTGCCGCTCAGTATAAATCCATAGTTTTCGCTCAGGATCGAACCTAGAGAAGGAGTGGGCGGTTGGATCCCAAATCCAAGATAACTTAGACCGCTTTCAACGATGATAGCTGAAGCGAAATTTGAAACTGCAATTACAATAAGCGGGCCCAACATATTGGGAAGAACGTGTTTCCCTAATATCCTGAACGTACCCATACCCATTGCTTTAGCTGATTCTACATATTTTTCCTTTTTAAGGGTCAACACTTGTCCTCTCACTAATCTCGCAGCGTCTACCCACATGGTAAGCCCCACAGCAATAAATATATTCTGAATGCCCCTGCCCATGACCAGCACTATAGCAAAAACCAATATCAATGTAGGGATGCTCCAGAATACATTCATTATGTAACTCAACACATCATCGACCTTGCCCCCGAAAAATCCTGATATCATACCTATTAAAGTCCCTATTGTGATAGATATTATAACAGCCAACAGACCAATAAAAAGGCTGAACCGGATGCCCAGAATAATCCTGCTAAGCAGCGATCGACCGAACAGGTCTGTCCCTAAAAGATAGGTACGTGACTCTATATAGTGTTTACTCAAATGTGTATTAGTTTCGTACTTATTGAACAACTTCGTTGATTTGTCGGTCATAAGGACAGAATAGTTGTCAGTTTTATTTTGAATCAGGCTTACTTTATCAGAACCCGCAAACCAGGCTGCTTTGTGAATTGATTGTGTAGGGATGGAGTCAAGAATAAGATCTTCTTCATATACTTTGTAGCGAAGACTGTCGCCATTCAACGAATACCAGGCCACCGGAACATATCTGTATATATCTTCCCGGCCGCTAAATATGGAACTGAGATAGTTGGGTTCTGTTAGCTCATTATTTTTTAAAAACTTTATAAGAGTTATTTTGAAACCGGGATGTTTCAGGCTTATTCCAGGGATTTGTTCATTGATATCGGGAGTTTTGTCGTCGGTAAATAAATATGCGAAAGTGGCCAGGATACTACAGGCAATTATAAATATCAAAGCGATCGCCCGGGGAGGCTCTTTGATGAATTTATAAAATAAATTATTTCTTTTGTTTTGACCTGAGATCATTTACGTTTTAATCAGCTTTGATCTTGTAAAATAACACATTACAAATGTCATCACAAAACAATCGGATCAAATTGAACGCATTTTGATGGGTGATGGGTGATTGAAATGTTGAATGTTGAATGTTGAATGACTGTGCTGTGGGAAGATATGCTAACTTCTAATTTTTTAATAGTTGATAGGTGATGAGTGATATGTGATATCCCTAATGTAAGGTTATTCTGACTTCTGACTTGTGAATAAGTAATTGGTAATTGGTAATCAGTAATACCGTTTTTTGGGGAAAGTGATTTACCTGAATGAAAAGTCTTACTAAATTCCTGTAATTTTTTATAAGTGATAAGTGATAGGTGATGAGTGACACCCCCCGATGTGGGTCATTCTGACTTTTGATTTCTGACTTCTGACATCTGATATCTGATATCTGACTTCTGACTTCTCACCCTTCTCACCATCTCACCTTCTAAATTAATTACTCTTATTTTCCATTTTCCTGTTAGATTTGGTCTTTAAAGTTAACCGAAAGCATGAGTGATAGTTTTTTAGTTACAGGAGGAGTACAACTTTCCGGAAGTATTGAGCCGCAGGGTGCCAAAAATGAAGCCTTACAGGTTATATCGGCAGTCCTGCTCACAGCCGAAACAGTGATCATCAGTAATATTCCCGATATTCTTGATGTCAGGTTGCAAATAGAATTGTTAAAAGGGCTTGGCGTGAAAGTAAAAGAAATCAGCGAGGGACATTACTCATTTAACGCAGCAGATATTAATCTTGATTATTTTCAGTCTGCTGATTATCAGGAGAAAGCAAAAAGGATCAGAGGTTCAGTGTTGCTGCTGGGTACTTTACTCGGAAGATTCGGTAAGGCTTATCTCCCTAAGCCTGGAGGTGATAAAATAGGCCGCCGAAATCTGGATGCACATTTTCATGGATTTGAAAAATTGGGAGCAAAATTTGTCTATAATGAAGAATCAGGTAATTTTTATATAGACGGTAGCAATCTTAAAGGTGGGTACATCTACATGGATGAAATATCAGTAACCGGTACAGGCAATGTATTGATGGCTTCTGTCCTGGCGGAGGGTACCACCACGATCTATAATGCCGCTTGTGAACCATACCTCCAGCAGTTGTGCAAGATGCTCGTACGCATGGGTGCAAAGATAGAAGGCATAGGGTCTAATTTATTGATTGTAGAGGGTGTGGAGAAACTAAACGGAACAGAACACAGATGTTTACCTGACATGATAGAAATTGGCTCATTCATAGGTATGGCAGCTATGACGCAGTCTGAATTGACCATCACCAATACTTCCGTTAAGGACCTTGGAATCATTCTGCCAACTTTCAGGAAACTCGGCCTACAGATCGATGTAAATGGTGACGACATTCATATTCCAGCTCAGGAGATCTACGAGATCCAGACTTTTATCGATGGTTCTATTATGACCATTTATGATGCTCCATGGCCTGGATTTACACCGGATCTCATGAGTATTATTCTCGTTATGGCTACTCAGGCACGGGGAAGTGTCCTGATCCATCAGAAAATGTTTGAAAGCCGGTTATTTTTTACGGATAAATTGATAGAGATGGGAGCACAGATCATACTTTGTGATCCTCACAGGGCTACAGTAATCGGCCTGGAACGAAAAAACCGTTTTAAAGCGATCAATCTTACATCACCTGATATCAGAGCAGGAGTTTCATTATTGATAGCAGCCATGTCTGCCAAGGGTATTTGCAGGATCGACAATATCCAGCAAATAGACCGTGGTTATCAGCACATTGAAACTAGACTCAATAAAATTGGTGCTCAAATAGAACGCGTCAACCACAATAATTAAAACACATTTCAAGCACCATCAATGTCACAAGCGCATCTGGATAACTATTTAGACCATCAAAAGGATAATGCGCTGGTATTTCGCCACTTGGTGCTTAAAAGAATGAAGTTCGGAATATTCTTGTTGCGTAAGTTGCCTATGGCGCTACTCGCCGGCCTCCGGATCCGTGCCATCGACGAGGACCAATGTGCCGTGAGTTTACCCTACCGATGGCTCAATCAGAATCCCTTCCGATCCACCTATTTTGCAGTCTTATCGATGGCAGCGGAAATGAGCACCGGACTAGCCGTCCTCATGTACAGTTATCATTCGAAGCCTTCCATATCGACACTGGTTGTACATGTCGAAGGTGAATTTTTGAAAAAAGCAACGGGCCTTACAACATTTAGATATGAAGATGTCAATGAAGTGCGCAAAGCTATAGAAGCAAGTGTCCTGACAGGGGAACCACAGACCGTCACATGTCGTTCAACCGGATATTCGGCAAACAATGAAATTGAAGCTGTTTTCAAGATTACCTGGTCATTGAAAGCCAAAAATTAAATACAATTATATCATTAATGTAAGATAATCGCTATTTGAATCATTTCATAATGTTAAAATGCCATAAAGCATTGAGGATATTTTATTTGTGATCGAAGAGTTTAGAATTATTTTAATGAACTTTGTAAATAAACATTTTGTTATTGACCATATAATCCGGCAAATAATTTTTCAATTCTTGCCGCCGCATCCCCTCTCCTATTGACAATGTGCGTGTCAAGTGATTACATCACTTGCCAGCATGATTGAATAACAATTAAATACAATACAATGAAATTCTCAGGAAAAAGTATCTGGTTTATCTACATTATGTCAATTTTCATGATATTCTCTTCTTGTAAAAGTTGGAATAAAAGCCAAAAAGGTGCTGTCATTGGTACAGCTGCAGGCGCAGGAGCGGGCGCTGTCATAGGTCGTGCTTCAGGTAATACAGCTCTTGGTGCCATCATCGGTGCTGCAGTGGGTGGTACTGCCGGAGTCTTAATAGGCCGGCAGATGGACAAGCAAGCACAGCGCATCGAAGATAAGCTGCCTGACGCTAAAGTCGAAAGAATTGGCGAAGGTATCCTGGTTGAGCTCAACGACAAGATCTTGTTTGACTTTGACAAGTCAGACCTGACTTCAGAGGCTAAAACAAACCTTAATAAGTTTATCGTCGTCCTTCAGGAATATCCTGAAACCAACATCGAAATTCAGGGACATACCGATAATGTCGGAACGGAATCTTACAATAAGAGTCTGTCAAAAAGACGGGCAAATGCCGTCAACGCTTATTTGATCAGTAAAGGTCTCAGATCGGGGAGACTCTCTACTAAAGGATTTGGCGAGTTGGCTCCGGCATACGACAATAACAATCCTGATGGGCCGGCCTTAAACAGAAGAGTTGATTTCTTAATAACTGCCAACAGTAAGATGAAGGCGGAAGCAAAGAAAGAAGCTAAAGGTCAATAAAGTCATAGCTTCTTTAATAACGAATCTCTTTGATTAACGTAAAATTTAAGATCATGTATAAGAAAATAATTTGGTTGTTTTTGATGATAACTAGCACCTATGTGTTACAAAGTCAGACCACTTTTGGTGTTCATGCCGGAGTCAATTTTCAAAACATCAATGGCAAAGATTTTACCGGCAGCAAGTTAAAAAATGACCTTGCACTTGGATTCAATGTCGGTGTAAATGCGCAAATTCCAATAGCACCGGAATTTTACTTTCAACCCGGGTTAACTTATTCGGTCAAAGGTTCAAATTTAAATATGACAGGATTTAATGACGAAGTACGCCTCGGTTACCTTGAATTGCCTCTGAACTTCCTGTACAAGCCTGTTTTAGGTAATGGCCATTTATTACTGGGATTTGGACCATATGTAGCATATGGTTTAATTGCCGGTAAGGATAAGGATCGTGTAAAGTATCAGAATTCAGTTGAATTGACCGATAATCAGACCTTAGTTTATATCAAAAACCTTGATGCAGGTGCAAATCTTTTCTTCGGATATGAATTGGCGAACAATCTGTCCTTCCAGATCAATACACAACTTGGTTTAGTGAATATACTGCCAGAATATCCGGTCCAAGGGAGCGACACTAATTTCAAAAATACCGGATTCGGATTATCTGTCGGCTACAGGTTTTGATAGATAAACAGGACAGGATATTTTATCTATTAAATCTAATTAAGCTAATGCATTGAATAATAAAAATAGCAGAAAAGCCATCAATATCGTCACCGGTAAAGTCAACACCCAGGCGATCATGATATTAACCATGGTTTTTTTCTGAAGGTTTTTGATACCGCCCGATGCTACCATACTACCTGCAATACCGGATGAGAGCACATGGGTCGTACTAACAGGAAGGTGTAAAAATGTCGATAGGCCGATGGTAGAAGCCGCGATCAATTCGGCCACTGCTCCGGCAGCATAGGTAAGGTGAGTTTTACCAATTTTCTCTCCGATTGTTACTACGATTCGCTTCCATCCTACCATGGTCCCAAGGCCAAGGCAACTTGCGATCATAATTATAACCCATAAAGGCGCGAAATCAGTAAAACCTGATAATCTGCCCATCTCGGCTTTTAAGATGGATTTGCTGGAATCATCTTTGAATACTTCAGGATCCCGGACATATCGTGTTATACTTTTGGAAAGCGATTCGATTCTTTTTCTTATTTCAAATTTTCTGATGTTCTCTTTTCCGTCTGTAGCGGTTAATATATCCTGCTTTAATTCATTGATGATTTGGATACTTTTTTGCATTTCTTTTTCAAGAATGTTATCAGGTGCTGCTTTAGTTATGACTTGTTCCATTCTATTAAGCGATCCTATAGCTTCTCTTGAATCAAAATTTTCGTTCAAAGCATAATGTGCAGGAAGAAATGCCATCAATACGACCATCATCAATCCTACGCCTTTCTGACCATCATTGCTTCCATGGAAAAAACTTACAAGGGTGCATGTAGTTATTAAAAGTGCCCTTACTCCCATTGGTGGTTTTTCGTCACCAACCGGACTCTGAAAGAGGGATTTCATTTTCAAAACTTTTTTGAGAAGGAACATAAGCATAATGGCTAATGTAAATCCAAATGCCGGGGAAAGTAATAAAGACATTCCGATATCTTCAGCTTTTGCCCAGTTAACCCCATCACTTGCATACATAGTGGCGAATCCAAGGCCTGCACCCAGGATAGATCCAATCAATGTATGTGAACTACTGCATGGAATACCTATATACCATGTTCCAAGGTTCCATATAATGGCTGAAATACAGATGGCTAATACAATAGCGATATTGACATTAAGCGGTTGAGCCAACAAGTCATTGAGTGGTAATAATTTTACGATTCCCATTGCTACTCCAACACCTCCCAGGAGTACTCCCAGGAAATTCATCACTCCTGACCATACTACTGCTACCATGGGTTTGAGTGCATTGGTGTATATCACTGTTGCTACAGCATTGGCAGTGTCGTGAAACCCATTGATAAATTCAAATATGCATATGCACACTATGCAGCCAATTATCAAAGCTGCTGGAAGAAAAGGGAGCTCCTGAATGTAATTAAATATCATGGGGCAAAGGTATTATTCCCATATTAAGGAATTGTTAAGTTATATGGAACATAAATTTATTTTTTCCGTCCTATTTCCCATTGTAAAACCATGGGTACATACAACTCATAACTTCCCAGACCTGCATTTACACCCTGGCTTTTCAGAAACAGGTCATAAAAATTGTCACGTAATGCAGGAATAAGATCGGGATATTTATCCATCTGGCGTCTGATAGCTTTCAGATCATTTTTTACATCAGTGCTTACGAATTGGGTAATGGTTCTGGTGGCAATAGAATCCCGGCGATGACAAATAGCCCTGAGGCTCCTCCAGAAACTCAATTCAGCAGAATACTCTGTTAACCTGTCTTTGGAATGGATACATGCAATATAACCCATAAAATTGGCACTGGCCTCATCAGCTACTCCATATGCATGGGCCAATTCATGCATGGATGTAAATGGAAGTTGAAGCGTATGGAGACCGGGATCTACCGTAGGTCTTGCAAGCACAAAATTATAAACCCCCGCTGTGCCGAATCTCAATAAAATTCCTTTTGGATAGGCCATAATGATGGAAGCATTTCCCCTTACATTATATCCCAACGGAAATAAAATTTGTTTTATTGATGTGGTCCATAGTGTATGTTTATCCCGGACCAGATCTCTGATTGGTTTATTTTCATCATAAGAAAGAGAATCTCTTAGCAATTCAAGACGCATGGTATGCATTTGTAATGCACCTAACAGATCCTCTTTATCCATTTCAGATGTATCTGCGAGAATTTTATCTTCAGGCGAAGGGGATGAATAGTTGAATCCCCATAACCAATAAAAACATATGATCGCCCATACTAATGGTTGTAAGAGTCCGGATATCCAGCTGACAATGTTGTGATGAAAATCTGCACTTTTCCGATAGCGGAAATATGTAAATAATAAAATAGCCCAAAAGATAAAAACAAAAGTTAGGGATATACTATTGAAACTGTTGCGGACCCATGCAAATATAGAAGAGGTAAATATTGAAAAAGCTGATTTTTCATATAAACTAAATATTACCCAGACGGTCAATGTCACTAAGATCATTAATATTAACCGCAGAGAAATATACTTTTTCATAAGCCACCATGAACCTTTTAATCTGTTCCTATGTTTCAACAAATGTATTTAAAAAACAACCAAAAAATATTAATATAATGGCATTCGAATTCACAGATAGTAATTTTCAGGATCAGGCACTTAATACCGAAGGATTAAAAGTAGTTGACTTTTGGGCAGAATGGTGTGGTCCTTGTAAAGCTATCGCTCCTATTATTGAAGATCTTTCAAAAGATTATGAAGGTAAAGTTACCATCGGCAAACTTAATGTAGACAACAATCCTGAAGTCTCCTTTAAATATGGAATACGCAGTATACCAACCATTCTT
>JAYUWT010000415.1:0-3338 GCA_043753405.1 Saprospiraceae bacterium
GAATTCCGGTTTATTTTTTTTGATCAGTTCAATAATATCCCGGCGGGTAAAGATATCAGCTCTGGAGGAATAGTAATTTTTCCAATTGGTAACATTATAAATTCCACTTGAATGGGACAACAGATTTTCAATGGTGATCTGCTCTGAATATTTAATATCCGGAATAAAATTACTTAAGGAAGTATTTAAGTTTACTAAGCCTTCTTCTATAAGCTGGTAGATAATGATCGCAGTAAATACTTTAGTTAAAGATCCGATCCGGTAATTCCCTGTATTATCGGATATTTTATTAAAATCACCCTTGTATATTAATTCAGACCCTTTTTGAATGGCTATACTACCGGAAAATGAATTTTCAGTTTTCAGATAACTCATTAAGCTGTCTATTTTTTGGAAAGCATGATTGGATTGGGCTAATAAATCCATTTGGAGAATCAACAAAAGAAATAGTAGTTTATATTTCATAATTCTAATTTATTAAATTTAATTAGGAATATTTATTAATTCCACCTGATGGGTCCGGAAAATAACTGTATAATCATAACAACCAATAAAAATACCCCCATGATCAACAATGGAATGCCGGGAATTCCTACCATGATCAATGCTGCTTTTGACTTGCCGTTAAGCTGAATAAATAATGCAGCTGCAAGCCATATGAAGCCTACAGTTACCATAGGATTCATCGAAATGTATTTGAGTTTCAGCTCATCAAAAAGCCACCACAACATCAATATACATTCTATCGACCATATTATCCAAAATAAGTATTTCATCATAATTGCAGAGTTTGAAATTTATCAGTATAAATTTAATAGTAATTTTTTTATTATTCAATTTAATCCGTGTAATAAACTATCTCATTGTCATTGATTTTATAATAACAACTTGAAGCCTGATCACGGCCGGCAGATTCTGCTATAAAAAGCAGGATCTCATCTCTCTCATCCAAAGAAATACCTGTTGATTTTTCCCAGGACAAAGCCGGAGGGACCATAATATAAAACATGCAGTTACCACCGCCCATTTCAGTATAAAATTCCAGCCGTTTGTCACCTTCGATATAAATGACGCTGCCTGCCCGTGAGTTACCTGTATATTCTATTCTGCGCGAAAATTTATTAACAAGTTTATTTATAAGTTGATCTCTGAGTATCAGGTCTGAGTCAGGTATCACTTTTCCGGTGCCATCTTTGTAAATTATATGATTTTCTGCTGCCTTGGTGTATGCTACCTCCTCAACTTGAGGAACATCTGTAGGAATACGCTCTTCGAATTTCGTAAAGCAGATCAAGTGGCAGAAACCATCCGGTTTATTTATTTTTAATTCATATAAACCGGGACAGAATGGCAAGGTATCAATGATCAACTGGATACTGCCCTGAAGGATATCAGGGACCATTTTTTCGAAAATAATTATTCCTTCATCCGGATTTTTGATCTCTATCGTTTCATAATTGTACCCGTACTCGGGTAACCAGATAATTAATTGTTGACAGTCAGGATAATGTATGAATTTTACTCTTGAATCATCCAGATTATTTGCCAGTATTTCTGAATTGCCGGAAAGAACTGATCCTGTAAATCCGTTTGTAATTGCAGTAATATTTATAATACCAAACCAGGATAATACTTCGATTTCATCGTTCATCACATCATTAATTGAGATAAAAATTATGGTATAATAAACAAATATAAACACAGTTGCCGATACTTTGATACCTTATTGAATTCGTTACAAATTCATATAAAAACAGATAATGACTGAAATCTTCTACCTTTGTGGCTCAAATAAAAAAAATATTTAATGAGTTTATTGTCTACTGAATTAATAGCAAGGTCGGGGTCAAAATGCGAAATTTGTGGTGCAGGTGGAACTATGTTTCCTTATGTTGTGGCTCCCAAAACCGGCAGTCACGTAGATGATCAGGTAGCCTTGTGTAAGACCTGTTACGATCAGATCAATAATCCGGAAACAAGGGAGGTCGCTCACTGGAGAAATCTCAATGAAAGCATTTGGAGTGAAGTACCTGCAGTTCAGGTGTTATCATACAGAATGCTTAAATTATATAGTGATCAGGATTGGGCTCAGGACCTGCTTGGTATAGTTTTCCTGGATGATGACACTTTGGAATGGGCAGAAGCTTATGTAGATGGTGGCATTATACACAAAGACAGTAATGGAGCAGTCCTGAAACAAGGCGATAACGTGGTGATTATAAAAGATCTTGATGTCAAAGGGGCAAACCTGACTGCTAAAAGAGGTACGACTGTCCGTCGTATTACCCTTGTGAAAGATAATGCCGATCAAATAGAGGGGAGGGTCAATGACCAGCACATCGTTCTTTTGACACAGTATGTAAAGAAGACAGAATAAGTTTTAATTTATCCTTTTACCTTTTTTGTCGATATAAAACCAGTCTTCGCTTTCCCAGGAAGTATGTTCTCCATTTGTTTTTGCCGAGCACTTAAAACTTACGCGGGCTTTGCCGTTTTCAAAGGGGTGGGCACATTCATATATTGGTTCTATAAGGAGTTTTGAAGTACGGGAATCCACATATCCGATTTTTCCATCCTTAAGGATCCTGTACAATCCTTCAGCGGGATAATCAGGTCCATTGTCGTATGTGAATACTTCATACAGATGTTCGCCCTTACTATTGATCAGGAAGAAACCGGAATCAACAACTATAGCAAAATCGATTAATGTATCTGTGAATGCCATCTTGTAATCACCGAGGACCTTATTTCCTTTATTATCAAAATAGGCATAGAATCCTGAAGACATATCTTTTCGTAAAATGAGAAGTTCAGGTCCTGAATGAGAGGGAAGGTTGGGACTGTCGCAGGACCTTCCAAATATACTTATAGCAAAGTACATAATTATGAAAAATTCAATCCTGAGGCCTGACATTTACTTTATTTTTGGGTTTAAATAATTTAAGAATTAATCCATAGATTATTAATAAAATAATAGAACCAAACGCGATCCATTTGAGCAGTTTGAAAATTTCACATGCATTAGCCCAGGCAAGTGATTGCGCAGGAAAAGTATTTAATAAAGTAACAATACAGATATTTTCGAGATAATCCAGCAACATACTGATAAACGGAATAATAACAACGCTGGCTAGAGGTGACCGCCGGTATAGCAAGGTCAGAATAATAGCAAATAATACAGCATAAACAAACGGATAAGCAATATCCGCGGTCATTTCCACTGATGCATAATATTTTCTACCGGCATCACCATAAGCTTCCACCATGTCAAGGGTTCTTTGAGGATCAAATCCAAAAGTCAAATCGATCACACCAACTTCTTTGCCTGCCAGAGCATT